>VAZL01000241.1:2618-13384 GCA_005883445.1 Alphaproteobacteria bacterium
AGATAAATTTAGCGCCATTCCACAGCAGCATCAATCGATGGGGCTATTGATACCTTCATCCGGGTGCGTGTCTTGCGCTCGCGATCCCGCATCCGCGCTGATCGAGTTTGGCCAAGGCCACGGGGCTCACCGCCGGTGCACGCGCCGCTCGACGACGAGCAACAACCCATTCGCAATTGCGGCGAATGCGAATAGCAGCAGTGTCAGCGCGACGATGTCGAGCACCTTATGCGCCTCCATCGCCCGGATCAGCATGAAGCCCAGGCCTTGATCGGAGGCAAACAGCTCGCCGATCAGCGTGCCGAGCAACGTCGCCGAGAAGCCGATGCGAAGCCCGGTGACGATCTCCGGCAGCGCCGCCGGCAACAGCACGGTACGCGCGGTTTCGACCGGCGCGAGGCGAAGCACGCGCGCGGTCTTGATCAGCACGGGGCTCGTATTCCTGAGCGCGCCGATGGCAAAGAGCGCGACCGGAAAAATCCCGTGCAAGGCGCCGAACGCAACCTTGGCGGAAACGCCGAGCCCGAACACCAGCAGAATGACGGGGTAGAGCGTGATCTTCGGAATGGAATAGAGCGATGAGAGGATCGGCTCGCCGACCTGTCCTGCCAGGCGGTTGGTGCCGAGTGCCAGCCCCAGCAAGAGTCCGCCGACGAGCGCGATGACGCAGGCATAAGCGAAGGCGATGCCGGTCGCGGCGGCGTGCGGCCAGAACTGCGCGCTGGTGAGATATTCTCCAACGCGCTGCAATGTGGCACCCGGCGGCGACAACGCCTCCGGTCCCGCCCAGCGGAACATAAAGACCCAGGCAAGCCATAGACCGACGACGAGCAACGCATAGTCGAGCACTCGCGCCCGCGCGGTCATGATCGGTACCAGCGCCGGTGAAGCGCCTGCTCGAACGCGCCGAGCGCCGCGTTGAGCGCGATGGCGAAGGCAAGAATCAGAACGAGTAGCGCGTACATGGTCTGATTGTCGAAATTGTTGTAGGCGAGCGCGACCCGCCGTCCGATGCCCTCGGTCGAGAGTATGAATTCTCCAGCGATGATGCCGATCACGCTGTACGCGACCGCGAGCCGCAGCCCCGTCATCAGATGGGGAGATGCGGCCGGCAATTTCATGAGCAGAGCCGTGCGAACGGCCCCCAACCGCGACACCCGCGCAACCTTCAGCAAGACCCGCGGAACACGGTCGATCGCTGTCACGGTGGCAACGATCATGGCGACGATCCCGAACAGTGCGCCCAAAACAATGAGCGATGTCGGACCGATACCGAAAAAAACGATCAGCAGCGGGTAAAGCACGAAGGTCGGCACCGCGTAGTAGGAGGTGAGAATCGGATCGAGCACGCGACGCAGGCGCGGGATGGCATGCACCACGACTCCTATGAGGAAACCGCCCAATACGGACAAGCCGATCGCGGCGGCGAGATTGCCGAGTGTGTAGGTGACGTCGGGCCAGAACCACGGCGCCGTCGCGATGACGCGTGTCAGCGCGCCCGCCATCTCGGACGGTGGGATCATGGTGAAGCGATCGATGATCCCAACTCGACAAAGCAGTTCGAGCGCGGCGATGGCGGCGCAAACGAAGCTGAGCTGGAGGATGCGCACGCGGACCATCACACGCCCGGCGCCTTCTTCGATTCCTCGCGCAGCAGGTCCATGCCCGGCATGGCCGCCGCTGTCTCGAGGGTGAGCGCAGCCTTCGTCATCAGAGCGGGCGGCGCAAGTCTTCGTCAAGCAGGCTTTGATCGATCAGCTTGCCCCAGTCGAACGGCTCCGTGAGCTCGCCGACGGAGATGAGGCCGTCGGTGACGGCGGCCAGTCCTTCCTTGGAGAAGTCGCCGCGGCTCCAATGCTGCCACTCGTAATATTTCGGCAGGATGGCATTGGCCTCCGCAAGCGATACCTCCCACACCTTGGCATAGATGCGCGCCGCCTCCTCGCGGTTGTTGTAGACGAACTCGACCGCCTGGCGATGGACCTTGAGGATCTTGCGCAGGGTCTGCGAATTCTTCGCCGCGAACTCCTTGGTCGTCACCGCAACCTGCCAGGTGAATTTCGGATAATATTGGTGGCCGTAGAACAGCACTTTGTATTTGTCCGGCGTGACGGTGAGCGCCGGATCGTTTAGGGGCGCGGCCGCGACGGCGCCCTGCGCCAGCGCGGTCAAGGCCGGTCCCAGGCCGCCGAGCGGAAGGATATCGACCTTGCCGGCGAGGCCCTCTTGCTTGAGCGCGGTGCGAATCACCATTTCGGTGATCGACCTCGGGCTGGTATAGGCGACCTTCTTGCCGACGAGGTCGTTGATCGAATTGATTCCGGCGTCGGGCTTTGCAGCCCAGCTCAGCTCGCCGATGTGATTCGAGGACGACGCCAGCGCCTTGAGCTCCACGCCGGCAAGCGAACCTGCGATGGCCGCCGAGGTCGCAAGCTCGGCGTAGGGTAGCTCACCCGCGAGCATGTTGCGCAACGACGTCCCGCCGCCGGCGCCCGCCGTGATGCCATCGATGTCGAGCCCCGCCTCCTTGAACATGTTTTTTTGCAGCGCGACCGCCCAAGGCAGCGTCGCCACCAGGCGCCCATACTGGCTCACGGTGATTTTCGCCGCGCAGGCGGGCGTCACGGCCAAGGTCATAACGGCGGTCGCGAGCGCGGCGTGGAACCACATGATGTTTCCCCCATTTACGCCTGCGTTGATCGCAGAGGTCGTTGTGCCAGAAAGGCTTGTACATTAGGCTTTCCGCCACCCGCAAGGTCGCCGCTCGCCGCTTCAAAGAAAGACCGGAGGAACACCATGAGAATCGTGCACGGAGATCAGATCGAGGAGAAGATCCGCATCCACCAGCACCGTCAGGGCATGTTCCGCTATCGTACGGTGGCAGTGGGCGAGCCCGGGACGCCCGGTAATTTCATCCTGGAAATGGTCCGCACGACCGACGATTTTTTCTCTCCTCGCCATAAGCACAATTTCGATCAGTTCCGCTATCAGCTCGAGGGCGAGTTCGACTTCGACCGCAATGGAAAGATGACGCCGGGCATCATCGGCTACTTTCCGGAAGGCACTCCCTATGGACCGCAGAGCTCGAGCGTGAGCTCGCTGACGCTGGTGCTGCAATTCGGTGGCGCGAGCGGCAACGGCTACATGACCCAGGAGCAGATGGAAGCCGGCACCGCCGAGCTCAAGAAGCACGGCACGTTCGAGAAGGGCGTCTTCCGCCGCAACGAAAGCGAGGAGGGCAAACGCAACGTCGACGGCTATCAAGCGGTGTGGGAACACGTGAACAAGCGACCGATGACGTATCCGGCCCCGCGCTACCACGAGCCCGTCATGATGAGCCCTGATCATTTCGACTGGGTGCCGGTCGAGGGAGTTCCCGGCGTCTGCGAAAAGCTGATGGGCATTTTCACTGAGCGCAGCTGCGAGGCACGCTTTCTACGTCTTGCCCCGCAGGCCAGAATGCCGGCGCCCGCGCGCAAGGTTTATTTCGTGCTCACCGGCGACGGACGGGTCGCCGGCCAAACCTATCGCCACTACACCACGGTGTTCTGCGAACGAGGCGACGAAACCGCCTTCGAGGCCGAGACGCCGACCGAGATCCTCGTTTTCGGGCTGCCCAAGCTCGACGCGCCGGCGCACTACGCCATCGCGGCGGAATAACTCGGCCGCAAGCGGTCGGGCACTGCTGAGGCATCAGTGTCCGCGCTACGAAGTCCAGGTCTGGCCAGCCGTCAAAAAAAACGCCGCGTCGGTTTCCCAACGCGGCGCTCTTGTTCGTGCCGGACGCCGCTATGCCAGCGCCCTCTTCACCCGGTCGGGCGACATCGGCAGATTGCGGATGCGCTTGCCGGTAAGCTGGAACAGCGCATTGGCGATCGCCGGGGCGACTGCGACCACGCCGATCTCGCCCATGCCGGTCGGCGGATTCTCGGTCGTCACGATCTTGGTGTGGATGTCTGGCAGATCGCTCATACGCAGCACCGGATAGTCGTTGAAGTTGCTCTGCTGGATGGCGCCGCCTTTCACGGTCAGTTCTTCAAGCAGCGCAGCGCTCAGGCCGAAGACGACGGCGCTCTCGAGTTGGCCATGGACGTGGTCCGGCTGAATGACGAGACCCGGATCGACCGCCACCCAATAATTGTGCACCTTGATCTTGCCGGTGGTGCGATCGACGGATACCTCCGCTACCCCCGCCGACAACGTGCCGTGATAGTCGGAGAACGCGATTCCCATACCCCGGCCCGGACGCTTGCGCTTGAAGTCGGACATCTCGACCACCGCCTTGATGACCGCCTGAGCCCGCGGTTGGTCTTTCGTCAGTTCGAGGCGCATGGCGAGCGGATCCTTGCCCGCCGCATTGGCAACCTCATCGATAAACGATTCGGCTGCGAACTTGTTGTAGCCCGAGCCGATACCGCGCCAGGCGTGAACGCGCATGCCGCGGGTTTCACGCACGTATTCGGCCCGCACATTGCGGATGCCGTAGAACGCCTGATCGAGGCCGCGCGCGCCGATGTAGTCCTTGCCACCCGTCGCCTCGAAGCGCGGGGGCGCCGCGACCGCATCGACGTTCTCGGACACTAGGCGGTGGTGCCAACCGACGAGATTGCCGTTGGGATCGAGACCGGCCTTGAGCACGTGATGGGTCATCGGCCGCGGGCGAGCGGCAGCGACATCGTCCTCGCGCGTGAGAATGAGCTTCACCGGCTTCTTGGTGATGTTGGACAGAATGGTCGCCTGGATCGCGGCGTCCGGCCAAATACGTCGGCCGTAGCCGCCGCCCAGCATTTGCTGGTTGACCTTGATCTTGTCCGGCGTGGTCTTGAGGATGCCGGAGATAATGTTGGCGGCGAGCGCGCCAAATTGCGTGCCGGTCCAGATTTCGGCCGACTGGCCGTCCTCCGAGACCTTGGCCACGCAGTTCATCGGCTCCATTTGCGCGTGATAGCAATATTCCGACCAGTAAGTCGCTTCTACCACCTTCGCAGCGCTGCTCAATGCCGTGGGGGCATCGCCGACCTCGTACTCCACCATGGTCTTGGCATTGGGGTCCTTGCCGTTGCGCGCATAGTCTTCCTTGGCCTTGTCGGAATCCGTGTTGCCGGCGACGGCGCCGGTCGTATCCCACTTGACCTTGAGAGCGTTGCGTCCGGCCCTCGTCGCCTCGACCGTGTCGCCGATGACGGCAACGCCGAACGGTAGTGGAATCACCTTGGTCACGCCCTTGATCTTTGTGACGTCGCCCAAGTTGAGGACCTCGACCTTGGCACCCTCGACCGGAGCTTCCAACACCGAGGCGTAGACCATGTCCGGAACCTGCACGTCGATTCCGTACTTGGCGGTTCCGTTGACTTTCAGCGGAACGTCGACGCGGCCGATGTCCTTGCGGCCGATCAGCTTGAACTGCGCCGGCTTCTTCACGACCCGACTGGGCGTGGACGACGAAGCCCTTGTCCGTCGACAGCTCGCTCACCGGCACTTTCCACTCATCGGCCACGCTCTCGATCAGCACGCGGCGTGCCTGGGCGCCGGCCATACGCAGCGGCGTGAAATAGCCGGGAACGGAGACGCTTGCGGCGGTAATCTGCGCGCCTTTGAACAACTCGTGCGGATTTCCATAGACCTTCGGATTCGCGGGCGCGAACTCGGTCTTCACCGTCGACCAGTCGGCGTCGAGCTCCTCGGCCAAAATGAGCGGCAAGGACGTCATTACGCCCTGGCCCATTTCCGCCGACGGGCAGAGGATCGTCACCGTATTGTCGGTGCCGATGGCAACCCAGGCATTGATCCTGGCAACTTGCGTGGCGCCCAGCGCATCGCCCACGCGGCCCAAGCCGCCAAGCGTGAAGGCAAACATCAGCCCCGCGGCGCCTTCAACGAAGCCGCGGCGGCTCACAGTCGCAGCGACTGATGCTTGGTTGGTTTGCTTGTTCATGGCTCAGCCCTCCCGAGCAGCGCGCTCGATGGCGCGAACAATGCGCGGATAGGTGCCGCAGCGACAAATGTTGCCGTCCATGTGAGCGATGATCTGCTTGCGCGTCGGCTTTTTGTTCTTCGCCAGCAGTTCCGCCGCCTGCATGATCTGACCAGATTGGCAGTAGCCGCATTGCGGCACCTGATCGACGATCCAGGCCTTCTGCAGCGCGTGACTGGAGTTCGGCGACAGGCCTTCGATGGTCGTGACCTTCTTGCCTCCCATGGTCGACATCTGCGTCTGGCAGGATCTCACCGCCTTGCCGTCGATATGGACCGTGCAGGCGCCGCACAGGCCGGAGCCGCAGCCATACTTGGTGCCGGTGAGTTTCAGGTGCTCGCGCACGACCCAAAGCAGCGCCGTGTCAGGCTCGGCCTCCACGTTCACCGCCTTGCCGTTGATTGAAAATGCGACCGCCGTCATGGGTTTCCTCCCTGGCAAACGGTTCACCCTACATCCGGTATTTTCCGGCTGAACCGCGGAATGGTAGTTGTTTGCTGGATTGGTCGGAAGGCCCGCATTCGAGGTGCGGCACCGTGGCGCGCCTTTCTGCGATGGCGGGCATCTTCTGGCCAACAGGCGACGCGCGCTCGAGAACGTTCTATGATCCCCCCGCGTCGCGCGGAATCTAAGAAAGGATCGATGATCCGATGGTTGGGCAAAGCAATTTCGCAGGCAATATCGCCTACGACGACCTGCGCGAATGGCTGGCGATGGCCGAGCGCCTCGGCGAGGTCCGCACCGTCAAAGGGGCGAACTGCGAGGAGGAGATCGGGCTTGCTGCCGAGGCGGTGCTGCGCGCGGAACACGGCCCCTGCGTGGTTTTCGAGGACATCCCGGGTTGTCCGAAAGGCTTCCGCCTGCTGCTGAACATGTTCGCCGGCACGCGCCGCAACATGACGCTCGGCTTTCCCCACCACCTCACCAAATGGGAGCTGAGCGACGCCTACCGCGAAGCCTATCTGCAGGAGCAGCGCATCGTGCCGCACGTCGTGGTCGACGACGGCCCCGTGTTCGAGAACGTCATGATGGGCGACGACGTCGACGTCACCATATTTCCGGCACCGAAATGGCACGAGAAGGACGGCGGCCGCTACATCGGCACCGGCACCTACCGGCGCGTACCGCGCGCAGGTGCACGACAAGAAAACCGTCGGCATCGTGATGGCCGCAGGCCATCATGGACGCATCCACCGCGACAAGTCGTTCAAGCGCGGCGAGCCTTTGCCGGTCGTGATGGTGCTCGGCGGCGATCCGATCGCGTTCTTCTTCGGCGGGCTGGAAGCGCCCTACGGCGTGTTCGAGCTCGACCTCGTTGGCGGCTTGCGCGGGCGGCCGGTCAAGATGGTGCGCGGCAAGGTGACGGGGCTGCCGTTTCCCGCCAATGCCGAGATCGTGCTCGAAGGCTACGTGCCGCCCGATCGCCTGCATGCGGAGGGCCCGTTCGGCGAGTGGACCGGACATTACGCCGGCGGCATGCGCCAGATCCCGGTGCTCGACATCAAGGCGATCTACTACCGCAACAATCCGATCGTGGTGGGCGTGCCGCCGATGGGCGCAGGACCGGACGAAATGGCGCGCTACCGCGCCGTGATGCGTTCGGCGACGATCAAGCAGAACATCGCCAATGCCGGGGTTCTCGGTGTCCAGGCGGTGTGGTGCCATGAGGTCGGCGGCGCGCGCATGCTGCACGCGGTGTCGATCGCACAGCGCTATCCCGGCCATGCGGTGCAAGTCGCGCATGTCGCCGCTCAGTGCGGCGCCTCCGCCTACGCGTCGAAATATATCGTGGTGGTCGACGAAGATGTCGACGTAACCAGCCTCGACCATCTGCTGTGGGCCATGCTCACGCGCACCGATCCCAAGGAATCGATTCAGTTCATCACCGGCTCGTGGGATTCGAGCGCCGATCCCGCGCTGCCGCCGGAGCGACGCGCGGTCGGCAACATGACGCATTCGGTGGCGTTGATCGACGCCTGCAAGCCGTTTCACTGGCGGGACAAGTTTCCTCCCACCAACGCGCCGAGCCCGGAAGTCGCCCGCAAAGCGCGCGAAAAATTCGGCTGGCTGCTCGACGGCAACGGCAGGTAGGTCAATTACACTGTCTCATTTGTTGCAACCGATTTGCAAACGACGCTAGTCTTTCACGCGTCATTAAGCTGCTCGTCGGTTCTGCCGCAGCTTTGAAGACAAGGACGTCCTGCCTTCCAGGAGCAGACGTCGATCTGACCATTCGCAAGCGTCGCAAGATTCCGCAGCCAGAGCCGATTGCCGGCAATGGCCTGCTCGATCGCCGCATGCTCCTCGGGCGCGGCATCATGTTCGCCGGCGCCATGGGTACCGGCGCCGCGGGGTCGCTCACCGGCGCCGCCGCCGAGCCGCTCAAGGACGATCCGTGGAGCCTGGAAATGGGCTCGGTCGTGCCGGCATATCAAGTGCCGTCGCGATTCGAGAAAGACGTCGTTCGGACCCGCAGCAATCCCAACAACGAATTCCGCAATTCGCACGCGCGCACCCCGCACCATCTGTTGCAGGGCACGGTCACCCCTAACGGTCTGTTCTTCTCGATCTCACATTCCGGGCTGCCGGATATCGATCCAGCCCAACACAAGCTCGTCATTCATGGGCTGGTTAAACAGCCATTGGTCTATACGGTCGAATCGCTGTCGCGTTACCCGATGGTGACCCGCATGCACTTCCTCGAGTGCAGCGGCAACGGCGCCCAGATGTTCTCTAACGAGCCGGTGCAAGCCACCGCCCAGGCGCTACATGGACTTTGCTCCAATGCCGAATGGACGGGCGTGCTGCTGTCCACGCTGCTGGAGGAGACCGGCATCGATCCGAAGGCGAAGTGGCTCTTTGGAGAAGGTGCCGACTCCCTGTCTTTGCATCGCAGCGTGCCGGTCAAGAAAGCGCTCGATGATGCCATGATCGCGCTCTACCAGAACGGCGAGCGCATCCAGCCCGGCAACGGCTATCCGATGCGCCTGCTGCTGCCTGGCTACCAGGGCAACATGAACATCAAGCACGTGCGCCGCATCAAGCTGATCGATCAGCCGGCCATGAGCTTCTACGAAGCCAAGACCTACTCGCAAATCCTGCCGGACGGAAAGATGTGGCTGTTCCACTTCACGATGGAGGTCAAATCGTTCATCACCCAGCCCTCGTTCGGCCATTCGCTGAAGGAGCCGGGCTATTACGAGATTTCCGGCATCGCCTATTCGGGCAACGGACGCATCTCCAAGGTCCTGGTCTCGGCCGACGGCGGCAAGAGCTGGGCGCAGGCGGCATTGCAAGAGCCGGTGCTGCCGAAGGCGTTCACCCGCTTCCGCATGCCCTGGCGTTGGGATGGCCAGCCGGCGGTCCTGCAGAGTCGGGCCTGGGACGAATCCGGCGCGGTGCAGCCGCTTCGTCCCGAGTTCGTCGCCGCGCGCGGCCAGACCAGCACGCCGGTGACGAACCCGTTGGGGTTCCCCAACCAGCACTACAACAGCATCACCAGCTGGGGCGTCGATTGCATTCGCGTTCGGCGCGGGCACGGCCGTCGCCGAAACGCCTGGCCTCGGCAAGCCGATCAACGAGGCTGACATCACCGCTTGGAACATCGAGGTCCTGCCCGATGGCACCGGCTTGCCGGCCGGCAGCGGTACCCCGACGCAAGGTGCTGCGATCTACTCGCAGAAATGTGCCATCTGCCACGGCGAGAACGGGGTGAATCCGGCGGCCGGCATGCTGCCCCTGGTCGGTCCCAGCAAGTTCGACCGCATCGATACGATGAAGACCGTCCCCTACTACAAGTATGCCACGACCTTGTTCGACGTCGTCCGCCGATCGATGCCGTATCAGATGCCGAAAACGTTGACCAACGACGAACTCTACGCGCTCAGCGCCTATATCCTCTCGCTCAACAAAATCATCGGCGAGAACGACGTGATGGACGCCAAGACCTTGCCGCAAGTGAAGATGCCGAACCGGGACAATTTCATCATCTGGGCTCCGGACAAGATTTAGCCCCGGATCCCAGCTCAGATAGTGGCGCCACTTCGCGATGGCCGGGCCCGTCCCGGCCATCGCCGTCTTTGGGTAGGCCGGGACCGTAAAAGCGGCATGACCTGCGGAACGCGGCGCCCCCTTCATCCCCTCCCCTCCCAATGCGATAAATTCACCTCACGGCGCCATCCGCGTCTAAAGGAGAGTTGCTGAATGGAGCTCGGATTGAAGGGAAAGGTCGCGCTCGTGACCGGATCGAGTCGCGGCATCGGCCGCGGCATCGCGCTGGCTTTCGGCGAGGAGGGCTGCGACCTCATGCTCACTGGTCGCGACGCGCGCGCGCTCGAAGACGTCGCGCAGTCGATCCGCGGCAAAGGAGGCAAGGTCGCGGTGAGGGCGCTCGACCTGCGCGACCCGAGCGCAGCCGGGACGCTGGTCGAGGCGGTGCGGCGCGAATTCGGCGGACTCGACATTCTGATCAACAATGCCGGTGCGACCAAGCGCGGCGATTTCTTGGCGCTGACCGACGCCGATTGGGAAGACGGCTACGCGCTGAAATTTTTCGCCCATGTGCGGCTCGCGCGCGCGGCCTGGCCGCTCCTGAAGGAGCGCCGCGGCGCGCTGGTCGCGATTGGCGGAACCAGCGGGCGAAAACCGGAGAAGCGCTTCACCATCGGCAGCTCGGTCAACGCCGCCGTCGCCGCCTTCACCAAGTGCCTCGCCGACCTCGGCAAGGAGGATGGCGTGCGGGTCAACTGCATCCATCCGTCGCTGGTCGAGACCGAACGGCAATGGCGGCGTA
>VAZL01000963.1:0-1418 GCA_005883445.1 Alphaproteobacteria bacterium
CCCCGCCCATGCCCGTCTTCGGCAGACACGGAAGCATCTAGTTGCGAACAGACGACCTGCTTCCGAGTAAGATGGCGTACCTGTCCCGCACTCGCCGATCCACCTAGCGGTCAAAGCTAGCAGCCTGCCTCCCTCGCCATTTGCACATTACCTTTTATTGGAATGCGACCTCAGCAAGGCTCCTAAGCTTCCGCGAGTGCAGCCGTTCACGTTCCTGCGCCTTCAGCTTCTCCAGCGCCTTGAGACCGATCTCGAGGTGCTGTCCGACCCGCTTGCGGTAGAATTCGCCAGCCATGCCCGCGAGCTTGATCTCGCCATGCAGCGGCTTGTCCGAGACGCAAAGAAGCGTGCCGTAGGGGACGCGGAAACGAAAGCCGTTTGCAGCGATGGCGGCCGATTCCATGTCAAGTGCGATCGCACGCGACTGCGAAAGCTTGCGGATTACCGCGACATGATCGCCTAGTTCCCAATTGCGGTTGTCCACGCTGGCCACGGTGCCGGTGCGCATGATGCGCTTGAGCTCGAACCCGGAGAGCCCAGTCACTTCGCTCACTGACTGCTCGATTGCTACCTGCATCTCGGCGAGTGCAGGTATTGGCACCCCCAGCGGAAGCTCCTCATCGAGCACGTGGTCCTCGCGTACGTAGCCATGCGCCAACACATAGTCGCCAATCGTTTGGGTGTTGCGCAGGCCGGCGCAGTGCCCAAGCATCAGCCAGGCATGCGGCCTCAGCACCGCGACGTGATCAGTGATGTTTCTGGCGTTCGACGGCCCAGTGCCGATGTTGATCAGGGTGGTTCCGCCACAGTCCGGCTCCACCAGGTGCCAAGCTGGCATCTGAGGCATGCGCTTGGGTGGCACGCCATCGAGCCCGGAACCACCGAGCCGCGCATTGCGGGTGACGATGTTGCCCGGCTCGACGAAAGCATCACCGTTCGGATGACCCGCCCGCATGCGCTCGCGGCCAATGAGCGCGAAGGCATCGGCGTAGAATTGGTAATTGGTCAGGATCACGAAATTCTGGAAGTGCTCGGGATCGGTGCCCGTATAGTGGTAAAGCCGGTGCAGTGAATAATCGACGCGAGCCGCGCGGAACAGAGAAAGCGGCGTCGCCGCTCCGGGCGGCGCCTGTAGCGTGCCATTGACGATGCCGTCATCCATTACTGCGAGATCTGGCGTGTCGAAGAAATCGCGCAGCGGTCGATCGCCAGCGTGGAAATTAGTCGCGATGTTGATGTCCTGCGGATATGCGAAGTGAATGGGGATGGGCTCGTCTGACTCGCCGATCTCCACCGCAACCCTGTGATTCTGAATGAGCAGCCCAATTTGCTCGGTCAAATAAGCACGGAAGAGGTCGGGCCGGGTCACCGTAGTCTGGTGCGCGCCGGGGCCGGAGACAAAGCCGTAGGAGAGGCGG
>VAZL01000963.1:1472-2729 GCA_005883445.1 Alphaproteobacteria bacterium
CGCACGTAAGCTTCGAGATGATGGCGTAGGAAGCCGGTATTGCGTCCGTAGATATCGTGCAGCCGGCCAACGGCGGCAGTCGCATCCGTGAAGGCTTCGGTGACAATCAGCTTCGGGGACAGGGTATCCTGAGCGGTGTTCATGAGGGCGCACCATTCTAGGAAATGATTACAGTTGCCACACTTGCCCAGGCCGCAACGCGCGGAAACGTTCTGGCAAAATTCCGGCAACCTTCAAGGCGTCGGCAAGCGCGACGAGCGGAGCATCGATCGGTTCATCGGTCAGTTGGAACGTGCCGTAATGGTGGGCGAGCGCAATCTCTGCGCCGCAATCGATCAATGCCTGCACCGACTCGGCCGGATTCATGTGCTGGTGGCCCATGAACCAACGCGGCTCGTAGGCCCCGATGGGCAGAATGGCGAGCCTGAACGGTCCGTGGCGCTCGCGTGCGCGGCGGAAATACCGTCCGTCGCCGTAGCCGGAGTCAGCGACGAAATAAATGCGTCCACCTGGCGTCTCGATCACGAACGATGCCCAGAGCGACATGTTGCGGTCGGAAAAGTTGCGCGCCGACCAATGCCGCGCAGCAACGAGCGTCACCGCAATTCCCGCGCCGATGTCCACCCGACTCTCCCAGTCGTGGGCTNNNNCTGCCAACCGCGACAGAGTAGTGAGATCGAGATGATCGTAGTGGCCGTGCGATACCAGCACGACATCGATCGGCGGTAAGTCTGCAAAGGCGATGCCCGGATCGTTGACCCGTTGCGGACCAGCAAAGCGGAAAGGCGACGCACGCTTCGACCACACCGGGTCGAGCAACATATTGAAACCTGCAGTCTGAATGAGCCAGCTGGCATGGCCGACATAGGAAATGCGCCAAGCCGCGCCATCGATGCGCGCCGGCGGACGGTCGGCATAAGGCGATGGCGCCCAGGCCGGCCACTTCGACTTGGTGGCGCGCCAGTGACGGTCGACGAACCACCTCAACAGATCACGTCGGCTTCTCGGCGGCGCACCGTGCGGGTCGAAGAACCTTGCGCCGTCAAAGTGATCGGAGACAGGACCATTGTAATAGCGCGACATTCTGGTCGTATCATACAGCTTGGCCGCCATTTTTATGACTGATCACGCCCGAGCCTTGGTCGAGTATCTTCGGCGAGGGCGCCCGATCCAGCCGGACGGCCGGAAACAGATTGAGGTCGAGGGCGCGACGGATATACAGGGAGGATAGCATGAGCCCTACGGGAGCGAGGCAAG
>VAZL01000964.1 GCA_005883445.1 Alphaproteobacteria bacterium
AAATCATCGTCATCAACGACGACTATCTGCCGATTGCAGACGCATTGGAAATTTATGGATCGCGCCGGTTGATGTTGCTGACCGAGACCCCATCAAGGAAGCGGAGCGCCTTGCAAAGAAGGCAAAAGAAGCTGTTGAGGTTTTGCGCGAAGAACTCGGGGATTTAGGCCGCCGGATGCAATCGCTCCGCTGACCCAAGCCACTCACAGTGTCTCATGCGAATTAGATCATGAGGGTGAGTGACGTATCGCGCCTCAAGAGGCCCGATGGCCTCAACTTTGACCTGCTCGGGCGCGGTGCCACACCCCGTCCTGAAGGTGTCTAGACAACGCCACCATAATAATGACCATGGTGTGACTTGAGCGATCAATGCGCGGAGATGTTCTGCTTCTCGGCGCCACTGATCTCGGCTCTCCATAATCTGATCAAGGGACGCAGAGAGGTACCGCGCTTCCTGTTCCGCTGCACGCAGTCGTTCGACCTCGACGCGCAACTTGCTTATTTCGATAAGCAACAGCTTCATCTCCCGTCGCATGACCGGTAGCGGATCGGGCGCGTCCCACGGGTGAGGCGCAGGAAAGGTGGTCCCCAAGGGATAATCGTTCGAACCAACGGACTGATTTGGCATACTGCATAGCATGGTCGAAGCATGGTTTACGGCCGGTTAAAAGCCGCAACTGGTCGCTGAAAAATCGAGTACAGCCGGCCCATCGATGTCGGCATCGGCCATGCGATGCACGTCGGTCTGTTATTTCCATTCACACGGCCTCGAAGGCTCACCACAGCCAATGTTATGGTGCGCGCCGCGCAGGTTCGAAGTTATATCTTCTGGATCGATTGGCCTGTTAATTCACCCAGTAACGAGCCGACTGCGGACGCCTGGTCGAGCCACTGGGTCAGGTGCGTTGACGAGGCTCGCGAGTGAGACATCTTGTTGTTCGTTATTGGGGAGCACGAACAAGCTTGTGGCGCTCTCATCTAGACCGGTATGCATTGGCGGTGCAGGCGGGTGAGGGCGGGCCGCGGCTACTCGGCCGCCATGTTCTGCATGAACAGCCCGTAACACCCGTCTAGGCCTGGCAATCCACCACAGCGCGCAGAGGCCGAGTGGTAGCAAGGCCAGCGGCCAGGCCGGCGGCTGGGGTGTCGGCTGTGGGAGCAGAGTGGGCTCTTCCAACTCCGGCCAGCAGCAGGTGAACGCAAGCAGCTGGTCGGCTGCGGTAGCACGCCATTGCTCCGGCATTGCCTCGGTGGTCTCCGGTTGCTCCGGCGGCGCACCCACGAAGCGGGAAGGCGGCTCAAAGGGCTTGGTCTCGGCCTCGGGCTGGTCCATCAGATGGTGCGCGGTCGGCGCGCGATCCCAGAACAGCTCGTTCTTCGGCTTGCCGGGCCGTCCCAGGTACCAGCATTCGCGACCATCGACAATGCGGTAGGCCCAGTAGCGGCCGTCGCCGGTGACACGCTGTGGCTCGCACTCGACGAGGTCGCCGCCGCGCGCGACGTCAATCAGCGCGCCCGAAATCAGCACTGCGATAAAAGCCCCAGCGGCTCGGCCCCGCCCCATGGCCTCCAAGTCGCAGGGGAGCGCGGCCTAATTGGGGCGGCCAAAGACTTGGCCGAAGGCGGCTATGCCCTAAATCCGCCGCTCTGAGCGCCTTAGCTCGTCGCGTTGGTACCCTTGTTCTCAGTACTCAAGCCCCGCTCCCGCGGGGCTTTTATTTTAGGCTTAGCAAGCAATAGCCCCGGCTTGTGGGCCGGCGGCTATCTCAATGGAATCTTGGCCCATGGCTTGCCTCTTACGATGCGACTGACTGGTCTTTCAAATCGGGCAGGGCCGGCGCGTCGGGGGCCTCTTTGAACTGCATCAGGCTTTCGGCGATGATCTTGGTCGACTGCAAGGCCGCTCTGGTCAAGGTTGAATATTGGACTACCTCGCGCTGAACCCGCGCGCGCTCACTATGCAGCCTGTCGCTCAAGGCCTGCAGCTCCGTGATGAGCTTATCGATCTCCTGCACCGAGGTCGTAGTTGCCCCCTGCAGCACAGAGTTGATGCTGTTGGCCACCATCTCGCTTTCGTTCTCCGGCTGGCGCTCTCGGTTGGTCACGACGTCGCGGCGCACGAACTCGCGGATTTCCGCCTCCACTTCCGTCTCCGCTGACTGGTCGTGTTCCACGCTGTTATGCGTTTTGCGTGCCATGTTTGGTTCTCCGTTCGGCGCCCCGCGCGGGCGCACATCCACCAGTGAGATCCCCCGGTGAACATGAGAATGTGACCGCTTGGCGGCCAGATCGCGCAAATTCTTGGGTCGAATTTTGCCTCCGATGCGCACTGGGAAGCGGCAGGTGTCTCTACCCTCCCGGCCGTTTGAGGCCGCGAAAGCGAAGTCCCGAAAGCCGAACCATGGGGGCGTAAGCCTAGGTCGTGTGGACGGATTTGATCAAGATGAATGCACAGGCGAGCGCGACAAACGATCCGTAGTTCCGCGCCGTCTTCTCGCAACGTAACGCGATACGTTTGAAGCGTTTGAGTTTGCCGACTGCTTGCTCGATGCGAGCGCGGCCCTTGTAGAGAATTTTCGGGAAGTATGTGGCAGCATCCTTGCTGTTGGAGCGA
>VAZL01000965.1 GCA_005883445.1 Alphaproteobacteria bacterium
ATTTCGTGCAGATGGACTATTCACTTGGCGACCGGGAAGCGCAGAAGCGCATCCTGCCGCTGGCGGCCGAGATCAAGGCCGGTGTGCTGACCGCCCAGCCTTTCGGTAGTGGTCGCCTCTTCCGCGCCGTGCGCGGCAAGACGGTTCCTGACTGGGCTAAGGACTTCGCCAGCAGCTGGGCGCAGTTTTTTCTCAAATACCTGCTCGGAGATGAACGGGTGACGGCAGTTATTCCCGGCACCTCGAACCCAGCACATATGGCCGATAATCTCGGTGCAATGCGCGGCCGCCTGCCAGATTCGGCACAACGCAACCGGATGGTGGCCTCGGCCGCCTGCCAGATTCGGATCAACGCAATCGGATGGTGGCCTTCCTCGACAATCTGTAGTCCACACCGTCCCCGTCCCAACCATACCACCGCAAGGGTTTGCCAACTTCAGATCGGGGCACTAGCAGCATCCCACCATGCTCCTCATCAACCGCCGCCTTGCCACCGGCCTTCTGCTTGTTCCGATCGGCGGCATTCGCTTTGCCGGTGCGGCGTCGGCCGCGACCGCACGCATCACGTTCATTCTGGTCAATGACATCTATTTGATGGCGGACGAGCTGATGCCCGACGGGCAGCGCCGTGGCGGATTCGCCCGGCTTGCGGCTGTGGTCAAGGCCGAGCGCGACAAGGCAAGCGCAACCAGCGGCCACACTATCTTCGCCCACGGCGGCGATACCCTTTCACCCTCGCTGATGTCGGGCATCGATCACGGCGCGCACATCATGACGCTGACCAATCTGATCCCTCCCGACATCTTCGTACCGGGCAATCACGAATTCGATTTCGGCAAGACCACATTCCTGCAGCGGATGGCCGAGGCCAAGTTCCCGCTTTATGCCGCCAACCTGCGCGGCCCGGATGGGCAGCCGCTGCCGAACTTCAAGGACCGCTCCATCGTGAGTTTCGACGGCGTGCGCATCGGGCTCACCGGCGCGACTTATGACGACAGCGTCCGCGCGTCTGACCCGGGAGACCTGAGGTTCCTTCCGACGGTCGCCACCTTGACTGAGCAGGCCGCGGCGCTGCGTCGCGAAGGTGCCGATTTCGTTGTCGCCGTGGCCCACGTCACCCGCGAACAGGGTTACCAGATCTTTCGCGGCCGCGCAGTCGATCTACTTCTCACTGGCCACACCCACGATCTGTTCATCGAGTATAGCGGCCGCACCGCCATGGTGGAATCGAGCTACGACGCCCACTATGTCACCGCGATCGACATCGTCATCGATGTCAGTGAAGAGAGCGGACGGCGTCGCGTAAGGTGGTGGCCGCAATTCCGCGTTATCGACACGGCGATGGCGATGCCCGACCCTGAAGTCGCGGCAGTCGTCGCACAGTTCGAGGATGAGCTGAACAAGGGGCTCGACGCGCCGATCGGAACGACCGCGGTCGAGCTCGACAGTCGCGCTGCCACGGTGCGCACGCGCGAGGCCGCCATCGGCAACCTCATCGCCGATGCGATGCGGTGGTCGGCCCAAACCGAGGTGGCGGTGATTAACGCCGGTGCCATCCGCAGCGACATGATCTATCCCGCGGGCACGACGATCACGCGACGGGAGGTTCTCGCCGCATTGCCGTTCGGCAACCGTCTGGTGACCATCGACGTCGGCGGCAGCGCTCTCAGGACGGCGATCGAAAACGGCCTTTCGCGATTACCTGCTCCTAGCGCTCGCTTTCCTCAGGTCGATCAAGGTCGGCGATACGCCGCTCGATGCAAACACAACCTATTCGGTCGCGACCATCGATTTCATGGCGCGCGGCGGCGACGATTACATCAGCTTCCGCGATGCCAAGCCGGTCCTGCCGCCCGCCGACTCGCCGACCACTGCCTACGAGGTTATCGATTACATAAAGAGCATCGGGACAATACGCACCGCCGTCGATGGGCGGATCGTATTGAGCTGAGAGGGCTTTCTCTGATCTGAAATACCAGGGCCGACTGGTCCGGCGAGAGTCAATGTGACAGAGCACTCGACCGCGCTACTACAAG
>VAZL01000242.1 GCA_005883445.1 Alphaproteobacteria bacterium
CGCCCAGCAAGGCGAGCGCGATCCCGTCCGTTTGCGCGAACGCGCGATTCAATTTCTGTCGCAATAGACGTCGTGGTCGGCGGCAGTGCCGAGGTGAGGGATTTCAACGTCCATTCGGTGAATGGAAGAAAAACTTGTGTTCGTTCGAAGCTTTTCCGCTACGTTCGGGGTCGCGTCATGAGGCGTAGGAACGACGGCGGATCGCGATGGCCAATTCAGGCTCGAGCGCGGGGCTCGCACTTGCGAGCCAACGTCATCTTTTCGAGATCCCGGACGACGTCGCGTTTCTAAACTGCGCCTACATATCGCCGCTGCCGAAAGTCTCGCTGAGCGCCGGTGATCGAGGGCTGCGGCGCAAGGCCCAGCCCTGGACCATTGTAGCGGCGGATTTCTTTACGTCGAGCGAGACGGTGCGCAAATTGTTTGCCGACCTCATCAATGCCGACGCCGACGATGTCGCATTCGCTCCAGCGGTGTCCTACGGCATGGCGCAGGCGGCGCACAACATTCCAATCCGAAGGACGCAGCGCATCGTGACGCTGTCGGAACAGTTTCCATCCAACGTTTATCCGTGGATGGATCTGGCCGAGCGAACCGGGGCCGCTTTCGTCTCGGTACCGCGCCCCGGCGACGACGATTGGACGTCGGCGCTGCTCTCCTTCATCGATGGGTCGACTGGCATCGTGGCAGTGCCCCAGTGTCATTGGACCGACGGCGGGCTCATCGACCTCGAGGCGATCGCGGCTGCGTGTCGCAGCGTCGGCGCCGTCCTCTGCGTGGATGCCACCCAGTCGGTGGGCGCGCTGCCGCTCGACGTGAAGCGGATCGATCCGGATTTTGTCGCCGTCGCCAGCTACAAATGGCTGCTCGGGCCGTACAGTCTCGGATTTCTCTACATTGCGCCGCGCTGGCAACGCGCCCGCCCCATCGAGCACAATTGGATCGCGCGCGAAGGCTCCGAGGATTTCGCCGGCCTGGTCAACTACAGCCACGACTTTCAATCGGGTGCGCGCCGGTTCGACGTCGGCGAGCGCAGCAACTTTGCGCTGATGCCGGTGGCCGAAGCCTCGCTCAAGCTCATCTTGCAATGGACGGTGCTGCGCATCTCCGAGACGCTGCGGCTGCGCACGGGCGCCATCGCCGAGCGGGCGCGCGGCGAATTCGGTATCGCCAGCGTGCCGGACCAGCGCCGCGCGGGCCATTATCTCGGATTGCGCTTCAGCGGCGGAGTGCCGCCCGATCTGCCCAAGCGCCTTGCCGCGGCCAACGTCTACGTCTCCGTGCGCGGTCAGGCCATGCGCGTGACCCCGCATGTATGGAACACGGACGATGATGTCGAGAAGCTGTTCGCGGTGCTGAAAGCGGAACTATCGTGATCCGCTCGGGTTGCGGGCTGCCGTTGCGCTCGGAAAGTCCCGCACGCCGAGCGCAAGCCAAACCGTGAGATCGGCAAGACGCATGCCCATGTTGCGCCGATCTCGGTTCTGACCTACACAATCAGCTTTGGTCGTGATCTTGCCTCGCGACCATCGCGCCGACCCACGGATTTCGGCAAGGCTCAAGCCGCCCTTGCAAGTGCAACACGTTCCCGAACATGGAGGAGAGCGATGGCGTTACGCAAGTTCATCATCGAACGGGATATTCCTAAAGTCGGCACATTCGAGCGCGAACAGCTGCGCGCGGCGGCGGCGAAGTCGAACGAGGTCCTGCATCAACTCGGTCCCGACATTCAGTGGGTCGAGAGCTACGTAGCCGACAACAAGACCTTTTGCGTCTATCTCGCCAAGGACGAGGCCATCATCCGCAAACACGCCGAGGTCAGCGGCTTTCCTGCGACGAAGATCACCGAAGTGAAGAAGATGATCGATCCGACCACCGCGGCCGCGTGAAATTCGCGGGCTGCGCGCCTACCCGTAACAGCTAGGTCGCAGGCTCGGCGCGAGCGGCGAGGGCGTCGAGCAAATCGCGAACGAGTCGGGAGGTCTCGTTCGCGAGCCACAACACCATGCACGTGCCGGTCTCTGAAGATGCCCGCGCCGGTTGCTGCGCTGCACAATCTTATCTGTCGCAACGCACATCATACTTTGTGTGGTCGCCTTCGCGCCACCGCCGCTGGCGCCGGAACCTTATCTGCGGGGACACGTTTTGCTCGGGTGCGGCGGGAATAGCGACCGCACCTAGGTGGCCGGGCTGGCAACATTCGTGAGGTAAAGGCGCGATGATCACGGGGACTGAGCTGCTCGAGGCGTTGCCGGTCGCGGTCTACACCACCGACGCCGAGGGCCGCATTACCTTTTACAACCGCGCCGCGGCCGAGTTGTGG
Organism: Alphaproteobacteria bacterium; assembly: GCA_005883445.1. Lineage (GTDB taxonomy): Bacteria > Pseudomonadota > Alphaproteobacteria > Rhizobiales > Xanthobacteraceae > VAZQ01. Next base: position 2,324 of record VAZL01000242.1, read on the forward strand.
GGCCACCATCCCGAGCTCGGAAGCAGTCAATGGTGCGGCTCATGGCGGTTGTATTGGCCCGACGGCCGGCCGCTCCCTCATGACGAGTGCCCGATGGCGATCACCCTCAAGGAGGGCCGGGAGGTGCGCGGCGTAGAGGCCATCGCCGAAAGGCCCGATGGCACGCGGGTGCGGTTCATGCCCTATCCGACGCCGTTGCGCGACCGCTCCGGGGGGCTCGTCGGCGCCATCAACCTACTGATGGACATGACCGAGCGGCATGACGCGGATCTGGAATCGGCGCGACTGGCGGCGATCGTGGTTTCGTCGGACGACGCCATCATCAGCAAGTCGCTGGAGGGCCGCATCACCTCCTGGAACGCCGGCGCCACCCGCATCTTCGGCTACGAGGCGAGCGAGATGATCGGCGAGCCGATCCTTCGCCTCATTCCGCCCGAATTGCATCACGAGGAGCAGGAGATCCTGGCGCGGCTGCAACGAGGCGAACGCATCGAGCATTACGAGACCGTGCGCGTTGCCAAGGATGGCCGCCGCGTCGACGTATCGCTGACCGTATCCCCCCTGCGCGACCGATCGGGAAAGGTGGTCGGCGCATCGAAGGTCGGCCGCGACATCACGGAACGCAAGCGGACGGAGAAATTGCAGCGCGTCCTGACCGACGAGCTTGCGCATCGCGTCAAGAACACGCTTGCGACAGTGCAGGCGATCGCAAACCAATCGCTGGTTCGCGCCAAGAGCCCGCCCGATTTTGTCTCGAGCTTCACCGGCCGTATTCAGGCGTTGGCAAAGGCTCACACCCTGCTCACCAAGAGCAAGATGCAGGGCGCGGACGTGATGGAGCTCGTGAGCGAGCAGGTGCTGATCGGCGCCCCCAACGACAACCGGATCTCGTGCTCGGGGCCGTTGCTCGTGCTCGACGCGCAGGCGGGCGTGCACTTGGCGCTGGTCCTGCATGAGCTCGCCACCAACGCGCGCAAGTACGGCGCCCTGTCGGTGCCCTACGGGCGCTTATCGGTCACTTGGCAGGTGCGTACGAACGGCGGTTGCAGCTTGTTGTTGTCGTGGAAGGAGAGCAATGGTCCAAAGGTCAGCGCTCCGAGCGCGCATGGATTCGGCCGCACGCTGATCGAGCAAACCATGCGCGCCCACGGCGGCGAAGCATCCATCGAGTACCGCACGGACGGCCTGACCTGCGAGATCAAATTGCCGCTTCCGGAAGCGGGGCGATCTGCTGCCGGCGATGCGGCGGCGCTGAAAACCTCGGGCGCACCTTCGCTGCTCGCAGCGCCGAGCGACCACCATACGCTTCATGGCAAGCGGATCCTCCTCATCGAGGACGAGCCGCTGGTGGCGATGGACGTGGAATCGACCCTGACGGCGGCGGGATGCAAGGTCGTCGGGCAGGCTGCGACGCTCGAGCGCGCCAAACAACTGATCGAGGAAGCAGACTGCGACGCGGCTCTCGTCGACGTCAATCTTGCTGGCCAGCCGGTCGACGAGCTTGCGACCTTGCTGACACGGAAAAACCGTCCGTTCGCATTCATGACCGGATACGGACGCGAGGCTCTGCCAGCGGGATTCCGCGGGGCGGTCGTGCTCAGCAAGCCCTTCGGCGCCGATCAGCTGCTCGCGACGGTCGAAGTCTTGCTCTACCAGCCGGCGAGCGTCATCCAGTTCCGGCAGAAAAAAGTCTAGCTGAACGACGCGCGCTGGATGCCCGGGGGCCGGATCGGCGATCAGTTCGTCGGCAGGATGTTGGCGTCCTTGGCGAGCTTCACCGTGGCGGCGACATCATCGCGGACGAACCGTTCGAATTGCTCGACGCTCATCGGCTGCGGCTGGACGCCGAGCTTCGCCAGTCTTTCCTGAATCTCCGGCATGTCCAGAGCCTTTTGGGTCTCGTCGTGCAGCTTGTTGACGATCGAGCGAGGCGTCTTCGGCGGCGCCGACAATCCTCCCCAAAATATGTACTGCGCGTCGGGATAGCCGGCTTCTGCGATCGTCGGCACGTTCGGCAAGGCAGGCGCCCGCCTCGGCGTGCTGACTGCCAGCACCACCACCTTGCCGTCCGCGATCACCGGAACCGCCGGCGCGATCGGGACGAAATAAAAATCGATGCGTCCCGCCATCACTTCAGCCATGCCCTCCGCCCCGCGGAACGGGATGTGCTGGACGTCGATCCCCGCGGCGAGGCGCAACCGCTCGGCGGCCATGTGCGAGGCCGAGCCGATGCCGGCGGAGGCATAGGTCAACGCGCCGGGTCTCGCCTTCGCCGCTGCCACGAGGTCGGCAACCGTTTTGAAGCCCGTCGACGGCGCAGCTACCAGCACGTTGGGCTGAATTCCGAATATGACCACCGGCGCAAAGTCGCGGATTGGATCGTAAGGCAAAGTCCGGTGCAGCACGACTTGCGCGCTCATCGAGGACGAATGCAGCAGAATGGTGTAGCCGTCCGGCTCGGCCTTGGCGACCATGCCCGGACCGATCGTGCCGCCGCCGCCCGGCTTGTTCTCGATGACGAATGGCTGGCCGAGCTGTCGCGAAACCTGGTCGAGCACGACG
>VAZL01000966.1:0-885 GCA_005883445.1 Alphaproteobacteria bacterium
CGCCCGCATTGCTTGGAGCGTCCTTGCTCATGGTCGAACTTTCGAGGCGAGTAAGATTTAGGCCGCGTGATCATTCAACGCGACTAGTCGAAACCCCTTAACCTGCCGAGGTCTGCGAGAGGATGAAAACGAGATTGAGGATCGGTCTTCCCGGCGCATGCGAACACTGGTGACCCTAATGGCCCGTTGAGGCCTCTCCGGTAATGAGATCGCACGGCCGTAACGCGAGTAAAGCCTGAGCAGGCCTGAAGAGGTATCGGCCCAACCACGATAACGCGTTCGTTGGTGTGTATTTTGCAGTGGCGTTTCTTCGAATTCTTCACCGCTCCGCTGCGAGCGCAAGTGTGAACCCGCTCACACACGCCTTGGGAAAAGTTCGGTACAAACCAAATCCGAGGCTGCAACAAATATTGCATCCAACCGCGGGAAGGGGAACCATGCCCGCTAACAATAAGATTCCAATTTGTCCAGCGTTGCTCCAAAGTTCATCGTGCTTTGGGGACGACCGCACCAACGCGGATCGGATTAGGCGGTCTGAGCCCCGTCGCTCGCGTAAGGGCGTCTTGGTTCCCGAAAAGAAAAAGCTCGCTCTAATCGCGCGCGAACTGAAGGAAGCGCGGCAACAACAGGCTGCCACCACCGATGTGCTCAAGGTCATCAGCCGCTCGACCTTCGATCTGCAGACCGTGCTCGACACGCTCGTAGAATCGGCTGTTCGCCTGTGCGACGCTGATCATGCCTGGCTGTTCCAACGCGAGGGCGAATTTTTCCGCTGGGTCGCCAGCTACGGCCATGCGACCGACGTGCACGAGCGAATCAGGGATTATTTTCGGACCCTGCCGGTCCCGGTGGATCGAGGCAGTGTCACTGGGCGAACCGCGCTAG
>VAZL01000966.1:947-1510 GCA_005883445.1 Alphaproteobacteria bacterium
AGGGGTGATCTACGGAGCGAAAATCGTGCCGCAGCTATTTACTGCGAAACAGATCGAGTTGGTGACTACCTTTGCCGATCAGGCGGTCATCGCCATCGAGAACACCCGCCTCCTCAACGAGCTGCGTCAACGCACCGACGATCTGAGCGAATCGCTGGAGCAGCAGACCGCGGCCTCCCAGGTGTTGCAGGTGATCTCCAGTTCGACCGGCGAGTTGGAGCCGGTCTTCCAGGCCATTTTGGCAAGCGCAACGTGGAGCTGCGATGCCAAATTTGGATTGCTGTACCGGATCGAAAATGGCGCTGCCCGGATTATCTCAAGGCTCGGCATACCCCCGGCGTTGGCGGAGTACCTAAAGCGTGGGCCGCACCGGCCACCGCTGAATCGGCTTGATCCGCTAACTGCGGTCGGCCGTGTCGTCCAATCCCGCCAGACAGTCCATATTGCCGACTATCGTACAGATCAAAGCTATCTTGACCGCGACCCATTGACAGTTGCGGGCGTTGAACTCGGCGGCATCCGGACATTACTCGTGGTACCGATGATCAAGAACGACGCGCTGA
>VAZL01000967.1 GCA_005883445.1 Alphaproteobacteria bacterium
CGTCCTCTTCAAACGATTTTGAGATAGGTTCGAGTCAGAATTTACGCGGGATTGGGTATCATCATTTTCAAGAAACAGGCCCCGCGGAACGTTGCGGAGCCTGTGTGTCATGTGAACGGGCGGGATGTCAGCTGCAGTGACCGGCCTCAGAAGTAGCTAGGCGGATAGCCATAGCAGCTGTAGGACGTGGAATAGGGATAGCCGTAGCTGCACGGGTAGTCGTAGTCATAGAAGCCGAAACCGCCGGGCACAAAACGACGCCGGTGCTCGAAACGTCTCTCGTGGCCGAAGTGGCGTGCCTGGGCAAAGTGCCGACCCGCAACGCCGCGCGCGAAACCGCCGCGAGCAGCGCCGAGGTGGCTTCCGCCAAAGGTGCGGCCTACGCGAGCGCCGCCGCCGAAGCCCCCCACGTGAGCGCCGCCGAAGCCGGCCACGTGGCCGCCGCCGAAGCCACCGATATGGCCGCCGCCGAAGCCACCGATATGGCCGCCGCCGAAGCCGCCAGCGTGTCCACCCCCGAAGCCGCCACCGTGTCCACCCCCGAAGCCCCCACCACCGTGTCCACCACCCCCGCCGCGCGCAACCGCGTCAGCGGTCAGTCCGCCGGTGAGCGCGGCAGCCGTCGCCAAGACGATCATGGTCTTACGTAACATTTGGTCCTCCTTCGGACGCGGACCGCGCGTCCATGAAAACATAGGGTTGCGACCATCCGCTCGGATTGTGCGAACCACTCCGAGCAGGACCTAATGCGCGGCTTGAGACGGTCAACCCAACGTGCACGCAACAAAGGCAAGATCGCTCAAGGCGCAGCAATCCAGATGAATCACTTCCTCTTGAATGTTGAGATGTCGGAGTGGAGGAGCAGTACAGAGCAAGGAATACGGACCATGCAACGTCGCTTTGCCGCACGCTCGCCGGCGCGACCGAGCTCCCTTGGGCCAATGGACGTATCACCTGCGCATTGGGCTGGATCGAACGAAATATGTGGCGCGGTACCTTCTTCAAGCGCTTCTGCCAGATCGGCCAGCTTGGGGGAGATGCGATCCCAGTCGTCTAACGCTGATTGCAGGGTAGAAGCGACCGCAAATGCGTCCGTTGCGCGTCTGAGATCGGACGAAACGACAAAAAGTCGAACGAGAAGGCGGCCGAAGCCGCCGCTGTGGCGGAATTTGATCTCAGCGACGAGCAACGCCGGTGCAGCAGCGGAGTTAGCCTGGGGCCGCGTGGTCGCCGGCCAGCGCACGATTGAGGTCGCGCACATCAGGATCACCACGGTAGGGCGGAGCCGCCTCACTTGGCGGCCCCCTACGTGAGATACAATATCGCTGCGGCCAAGATCAAAATGCCTAGGAAGGCGAGCACAATAACGATTGCCAAGGCATCGTCGCGCCTAAGAGGGGACAGTCGACGAGGAATCCGATGCCGTCGATCTTGATCAGGCCACGGCCTTTTCATTTGGTAGTGTTCCAGGCCGCCTCAGTTGGCGGCCTATTCTTTCTTGTCGTTCTTGAGCTGAATCTGCTGTTGCATCGCAGACCGCACGTCGTGGCTCTCGGCTAAGCGCCTCCAAACCTGTGCCATTTCCACCAATGCGGCGCGCGTCTGCTCCGTCGCGATTGTGTTTGCCATCTCGATACATTCTCGCGCGAGCCGCCGATACCGTGGGGCAGGAGATTCGTTGTCGGGCATTGGCTCACCTATCTATCGCTTACTGCGGCGTGAGGTTCATCTGTGTCATCGGCCCCGAGCGGCGTCGATCTGAACGACAGACGTTGCAACCGTCCGGCCAGCAACTTGAGTTGCTCGTTGGCGCCGAGCTCGCTCAAGTGGTCGATGATGTTTTGAATCTTCAAGCAGTACACCGATGCGGCGTCATAGAGGCGCTGGGGGTTATCGGTCACAGCTGCTCCTCCCTGGCTGGCGATGGCAAGCATCGCTTTTTCGGTATTCTCTAATTGATGCACCGACCAACCGACGCGCCGCGGCGATCGCCCGCATCACGTCGAACAAGTCATGAAGCCGCCGCACTGCGGCGTCGGCCAGTCGGATGGGCTCCTCGTGATCGCTCATGGCCGGCCCCATGTGTACATCAGAGCGGCGACGCAGAAGCCTAGGCGCCGCAAAGGCCCCGGAGGCGCAAGCGCACACGCGGTTTCGGACGTGCCTAGGACACACCGTAAAGCCGCCCTGTCACTATGCAGGAGTTCTTACACGCGCCTTACGCGGGCCTTACGGCGCGGACAAATTCGCCCATTTTGATACAAAAAATTCGGTGCTAATGACGTGGCCGTCCGGTTTACTAGGGCCGAAGGTACTGCTCGCCGCCGCCACTTCCATGATGCCGTCCGAGAGAGAGGATTTTGCCGCTGAGCAGGCGGCAGATCGAGCGCGTCGGGTCCTGCCGCCAATAATTTTGCCTTAATCCCTCGCGAACACTGAGGACCATTCGGAGGGGCCCAAAATGCGCAAGCTTCTGGT
>VAZL01000962.1 GCA_005883445.1 Alphaproteobacteria bacterium
GGTTGCTCGACAAATTTCTGGAACGCTGCCAGCAACTCGGCCCCGAGCGCGCCGTCGACCACGCGGTGATCGCAGGAGAGCGTCACCGAGAGCACGCTCGCGAAGGTGACGCCACCGTCCTCCTTCTCGACCGCCTGCCGCCGCGCGGCGCCGACCGCAAGCACCGTCGCCTGCGGCGGATTGATGATGGCGGAAAATTCGCGCACGCCGTGCATGCCGAGATTGGAGATGGTGGAGGAACCACCCTGGTATTCGTCCGGCTTGAGCTTTCGCGCGCGCGCGCGCGCCGCCATGTCCTTCATCTCGTTCGAGATCGCCGACAGCGCCTTCATCTCGGCCCGGCGGATCACCGGCGTGATCAGGCCGCCTTCGAGCGCGACCGCGACGGCGATGTCGCAATGTTGCAAGCGCAGGATGCGATCCTGCGCCCATACCGCATTGGCGGCGGGCACGCGCTGCAGCGCCGCCGCCCACGCCTTGATGATGAGATCGTTCAGGGAGAGCTTGAAGGCGGGCTTTCCGTCGTTGTCCTTGGGCGCAGCCGCGTTGGCTTCTTCGCGCAGCGTGATGAGCCGCCCGATCTCGACGTCCGCGGTCAGGTAGAAATGCGGGATGGTCTGCTTGGCCTGCACCAAGCGAGTGGCGATGGTCCTGCGCATGCCGTCGAGGGGCATCTCCTGGAACGGCACATCGCGGTAGATCGCCTTGGCCTCCTCGGCGCTCGGACCCGTCGGCGCGGCGCGCGCGGCGGCCTCGACATCGCGCGCCACGATGCGGCCGTGCGGACCGGACGGCGAAACGGCGGCGAGATCGATGCCTCCTTCCGCCGCGAGCCGGCGCGCCAGCGGCGTCACACTCCTGCCGCCGGCCAACCGCGCCGGACCGTAATTGCGTTGCGGCGTGCGCACCTCGAAGAACGGATCGAGCTTTATCGGCGCCGCTGCGGCGGGCTGCGTTACGGCAGCGGACGCCGCCACGGGCGCCGGCCGACCAGCGGGCGCGGAGGCGGCCGCCGGCGGCGCGCTCGCGGCCGTGCCGTCCGCGATCACGGCGACCACAGCGCCGACCGGCGCCACCTCGCCCGCCGGCACGCGGATTTCCGCGAGCACGCCCGCGGTGGTCGACGGCACCTCCATCGACACCTTGTCGGTCTCGATCTCGAACAGGTTGTCGCCGGGCTTGATGGCGTCGCCGGCCGACTTGAACCATTGCGTGATCTTGCCTTCCGCCACGGTCTCGCCGAGCTGCGGCATCAGCACGTCCATTTACGCCGTCCCCGCTCGCGCGCGTCACCGCCTGCCGCGCTCACCACGTCACCGAGATGTACTGCGTCTCCAAAAACTCCATCAGCCCTTCGTGCGCGCCCTCGCGGCCGATGCCCGACTGCTTCATGCCGCCGAACGGCGCGGCCGGGTCGGAGACGAGTCCGCGGTTGAGCCCGATCATGCCGAACTCGAGCTGCTCGGAGACGCGCATGCCGCGGCTCATGTCCTTGGTGTAGAGATACGCCACGAGACCATATTCGGTATCGTTCGCGCGCTTGATCACCTCGCCCTCGGATTTGAAGGTCTGAATCGCGGCGACGGGGCCGAAGATTTCTTCGCGCAGCATGGCAGCGCCGTCCGGCACGGCGTCGAGCACGGTCGGCGGATAGAAATGGCCGGGGCCGTTCGGCGATTTGCCGCCGGTCAAGACTTTCGCGCCCTTGCCGACCGCATCGTCGACGAGCTCGATCACCTGCCCACCTTGAGCGCCGCCATCTTGGCGGTGAGCTTCTTGGCGAACTCGTCGTGCACCTTCTCGTGCACGTAGAAGCGGTTGGCCGAGGTGCAGGCCTCGCCCATGTTGCGCATCTTGGCGACCATGGCGCCGTCGATCGCGGCGTCGATGTCGGCGTCCTCGAACACGATGAAGGGCGCGTTACCGCCGAGCTCCATCGCCGGCTTGACGACGTTGTCGGCCGCCTCGTGCAGAAGCTTGCGGCCGACTTCAGTCGAGCCGGTGAAGGAGACGACGCGCACGCGCGGATCATGCAGCATCGCGCTCACCACCTTGCCCGACGAGCGCGAGGGGATGACGTTGACCGCGCCGGCGGGCACGCCGGCCTCCTCGAGGATCGGCATCAGCGCCAGCATGGTGAGCGGCGTATCGGAGGCGGGCTTGAGCACGACCGTGCAGCCGGCCGCCAGCGCGGGGCCGATCTTGCGCGTCGCCATGGCGGCGGGGAAATTCCACGGCGTCACCAGCACGGCCACGCCCGCGGGCTTGTGCTGCACCACCATGCGCGCGCCCGAGGCCGGCGCGCGCGAAACCTCGCCGATGGCGCGCACCGCCTCCTCCGCGTACCAGCGGAAGAACTCGGCGGC
>VAZL01000091.1 GCA_005883445.1 Alphaproteobacteria bacterium
TGAAAGCGGGCGATGGCGTGCTGGTATTCAACGGCCGCGACGGCGAATGGCGGGGCACGCTCGCGAGCGCCGGAAAACGCCGGCTCGCGCTCGCCATCGGCACGCGCACCCGGCCCCAGACCGCCGCGCTTGACCTGCATTATCTGTTCGCTCCGCTCAAGCACGCGCGCCTCGACTACATGGTGCAGAAGGCGGTCGAGATGGGCGCTTCCCGCCTGCAGCCGGTCCTCACCCGGCATGCTCAGGTCACCCGCGTCAACCTTGAGCGCATGCGTGCAAACGCCATCGAGGCCGCCGAGCAGTGCGGCATCGTGACGCTGCCCGAAATCCGCGCGCCGCTGACGCTCGAGCGGCTGATCGCGGCATTCGATCCCGACCGCCTGCTCGTCTTCTGCGACGAGGAGGCGGAGGTGAAGGACCCGGTGGCCGCGCTCTCGCAGGCACGCGATGCTCGCGGTGGCAGGCCGCTCGCGCTCGCCGTCCTCATCGGCCCCGAGGGGGGCTTCGCGGCGGACGAACGCGCCGCGCTCCTGGAATTGCCGAACGCGGTGCGGCTTGCGCTCGGGCCGCGCCTTCTGCGCGCCGATACCGCCGCGGTCGCGGCGCTCGCGCTGGTGGGGGCGGTGCTCGGGGATTGGCGCTAGGTGCCCGAAAACCGGCCCGGGACCGGCGTTAAGCGCGCCCGCGGTTTGGGATCGAATTCACCCCCCAAGCATGCTAAAGCGCCGCCGCCACCGCCTGAACCGACTGCGGCCGCGCCATGACGAGCGCCAGAACACTGCCGACGACCACCACGCCCGACGCGCTCATCGCGTCGTTCGAGCGCGCGGGCTATGCGCGGGTGGCGCCGGCGATTCTGCAGCCGGCGGAGCCGTTCCTCGACCTCTCCGGCGAGGACATCCGCAAGCGCATGTATCTCACCACCGATCCGCAGGGGCGCGAACTGTGCCTGCGCCCCGACCTCACCATTCCAGTCGCGCGCGACTATCTCGCCTCGCCCGCGGCCGGCAAGCCGCGGGGCTTTTGCTATCTCGGTCCGGTGTTCCGGCATCGCGCCGAGGGCGGCGGCGAATTCCTGCAGGCCGGCATCGAATCCTTCGCCCGGCCGGATACGGCGGCGGCGGATGCCGAAATGCTGGCGCTCGGGCTCGACGCGACCGCGCATTACGGCCTGGGCGCACCCGACATCCGCACGGGTGACGTGGCGCTGTTTTGCGCCCTGGTCGCGGCACTCGATCTCGCGCCCGCCTGGAAGCGGCGCTTGATCAAGGACTTCAACCACAAGACATCGCTGGCGCAGGATCTCGATCGGCTCACCATCGGCGCTTCGCACGCGCGCTCGGAATATCAAGGCGTGCTCGCTGCGCTCGCCGGCTCCGACCCCAAGGGGGCGCACGCGCTCGTCACCGATCTTTTGTCGATTGCGGGCATCACCGCGGTCGGCGGCCGCTCGGTGGGCGAGATCGCCGACCATTTCCTCGAGCAGGCGGCGCTCGGCGCGCAGACCTCGCTGCCGCGAGAAACGCGCGCGCTGATCGAAAAATTCCTCGCCATCACCGGCGATCCGCACGAGGCAGCGGCCAAGTTGCGCGCGTTTGCGCGCGAGGGCAAGATCGCGCTCGACGGCGCGCTCGACGCCTTCGAGAGCCGCACCGCCTGTCTCGCCGCGCGCGGCGTCGACGTCGCCCGCATCCGCTTCTCGACCGCCTTCGGGCGCGGCCTCGACTATTACACCGGGTTCGTCTTCGAACTGCACGACCCGCTCGCGCGCGCGCTCGGCCCGCTGGTCGCTGGCGGCCGCTATGACGGGCTACTTACGCGGCTCGGCAGCGCCAGCGCCATTGCCGCGGTCGGCTTTGCGGTGTGGATCGAGCGGCTCGCGGCGCTGCGGAGCGCATCATGAGCGCGACACTTGTCGTCGCCGTGCCGGCGAAAGGCCGGTTGCAGGCGAACATGGAAGCGTTCTTTGCGCGCGTCGGACTCGAGCTGGTCAAGCCGCGCGGCGTGCGCGACTACCGCGGCACGATCGCCAACCTCCCCGGCGTCGAGGTGGCGTATCTCTCGGCCGCCGAAGTGGTGGATCTCCTGGCGCAGGGTGCGGTGCATCTCGGCATCACCGGCGAAGACCTCGTGCGCGAAAAAATACCCGACGCGGATCGGCGCGTCGTCTTCGTCGACGCGCTGGGCTTCGGCCACGCCAACGTGGCGGTGGCCGTGCCGCAGGCGTGGATCGACGTGCACAGCATGGCTGATCTCGACGATGTCGCGATCGCGTTCCGCCTCAAGCACGAGCGCAAGATGCGCGTCGCGACCAAATACGTGAACCTCACGCGCGATTTCTTTTCCAGCCACGGCGTCACCGACTACCGCATCGTGGAAAGCTCTGGCGCGACCGAGGCCGCGCCGGCGGCCGGTACCGCCGAACTCATCGTCGACATCACGACCACGGGAGCAACGCTCGCCGCCAATGGGCTGAAGGTGATCGACGACGGGGTGATCCTGCGCTCGCAAGCGAACCTGATCGCGGCGCGCGTGGGCAATTGGGGCGCTGCCGCGCGCGCGACCGCGCGCAGCGTGCTCGATCGCATCGCGGCACAGACGCACGCGCGCGCGTTCCGCGAGGTGCGTACCCGATTTGCCCGCTGCGACGACGCGCTCATCGCCGAGGCTAAGCAACGCTTCGGGGTCGAGACGCCGTTTGGCGGGCCGACCTCCTCAGGCATGCTCACGCTGCATTGCCCGCCGACGCACGTCCATGCACTGGCGACGCTGTTGCGGGACAACGGCGCCGAGAACGTCGTCGTCGCCGATCTCGGCTACGTCTTTTCTCGCGCCGACCCGCTTTACGCCAAGCTCGAAGCGGGGCTTGGACCGCCGTCATGACGGCGCACGCCGACGTTCGCGTCTCGAGCGTCGACCGCGTCGCGATCGTCGCCTTCTGTCACAGCGCGGCGAAGTCGATCGGCTTTAGGCGATCGAGCGGGCGGTGGAGCGATGGCAGCGGATATTTGAGGCCGGTTGCGCAATTGAAAAGCATGACCCGCTCCTCGCGGCGAATTCGCCCGTCGGCGAGCGCCTGTTTGAGCGCCGCATAGGTCGCGCCGCCCTCCGGGCACAGCAACAGGCCTTCCTCGCGCGCGACCTCGTCGATTGCCGCGGCGATGGCGTCGTCCGGCACCGCGATCGCGAAGCCGCCGCTCTCGCGCACCGCGCGCAGGATGAGAAAGTCGCCAATCGCCTGCGGCACGCGGATGCCGGAGCCGCGTCGAAGGCGCGCACGATGGGCGCACAGCCTGCCGCCTGCACCGCCACCATGCGCGGCCGCCTGGCGCCCATGAAGCCGATCGCTTCGAGTTCGGCGAACGCCTTCCACATGCCGATGAGGCCGGTGCCGCCGCCGGTCGGATAGAGGATCACGTCCGGCACGTCCCAGCCGAGCTGCTCGGCAAGCTCGAGGCCCATGGTCTTCTTGCCCTCGATGCGATACGGCTCCTTGAGCGTCGAGGTGTCGAACCAGCCGACTTTCGCCGCGCCCTCGGCGACGATCTTGCCGCAATCATCGATCAGGCCGTTGACCTGGTAGACGGTTGCGCCCTGTAGCGCGATCTCGCGAACGTTCACCTCCGGCGTGTCCTCCGGACAAAACACGGTGGTCTTGATGCCGGCGCGGCTGGCATAGGCGGCGAGCGCCGCGCCGGCATTGCCGTTGGTCGGCATGGCCATGTGGGCGACGCCGAGCGCCTTCGCCATCGATACCGCCATCGCAAGCCCGCGCGCCTTGAACGAGCCGGTCGGCAGCCGGCTTTCGTCCTTGACCAGAATCTCGTTTGCCTTGAGCGTCTTGGCGAGCCTCGGCATCACCATGATCGGCGTGACCGGCTCGCCGAGGCTGACGATGTCGCGCGCGCGGCGCACGGGCAAGAGTTCGCGGTAGCGCCACAGATCCCGCGGGCGGCGTGCCAGCGCCTCCTTGGTCAACGCCTTTTTGATGCCAGCGAGATCGTAACGCACGAGCAGAGGCTTGCGCTCGCGCGATAGGTTGTGCAGCTCATCCGCCGCATAGCGCGCGCCGGTCGCCGAACATTCGAGGTGCGTGACGAAGGTCGCTCGTTCCGTGGTCAAGTTTTCGTCGTCACGCATAGGCCGTCTCCGACGCCAGTGTGGCAAGCAGGGACTGCTCCGCCCGTCATTTCGCTGACCGCTCCGCCCGGGGTTCGCGCGTCCTGAACACGACGAAATGCGAGAGCGAAAAATTGACCGCAAAGCTCGCTGCGATCGCCAGAAGTTTCGCCACCGGGACCGGCAGCCAACGCGACGCCACCACCAGGACCGTCGTGTTGGCAATGACCCCGACAACGCCGGATGCCACGAAGGCGCCGTAAGCGCGCCAGCGCAGCTGCCGCCCGGACTCGGCCGCAAAGGTGATGAAGCAGTTCATCACGTAGGAGCCGGACACCGCCACGAGCCAGGCCAGCACGTTGGCGGGGATCAACGGCAGCTGGATAAGGTAATAGGCGGAGAGGAACACGCTGTAATCGATGAGCGTGTTGACCACGCCGACCATGGCGAAGCTCGCCGCCTTGAGCGTAACCGCGCGCTCGTGCCAGGCCTGGGCAAGGCGGCGTTGTAGGCGATCGAGGGGCGCGGGTAGCCTCATGGCGGGCCCCGCTTAGCACGTCCGGACCCCCACGGCTCCCCCCATGCCGGCCGCGGCGCGACAGCAGCCCATGCTTGGGCTATAACCCGTCCGCGGCGGGGAAGGGTCGAAAGGCGCGGTCGATGGCAGGCGATGCGATGACCCGAGCCGGCGGCGCTGGCGCTCCTGCGCGGCCACGCGGCAGGGCGGAGGCCGGGCTTTCGATCGTGGTTCCGCTGTTCAACGAGGCCAACAATCTCGCGACCCTTCACGCCCGCGTCCTCGAAGTCGCGCGCACGCTCAAGGCGCAGCGCGGCCTTGCGACCGAGGCGGTCTATGTCGACGACGGCAGCCGCGATGCCACGCTCGCCGCCGCGCGCGAACTTCCAGCGGAGAGCCTCGACATCCAGGTCATCTCCCTCTCGCGTAATTTCGGCAAGGAGGCGGCGCTTCTCGCCGGCCTCGATCATTCCCGGCTGGGCGCGGTGCTGTTCATGGACGGCGATGGGCAGCATCCGCCGGCGCTGGTGGAGAAGCTCGTGGGCTATTGGCTCGACGACGGCTACGACGTCGTCTACACCGCCAAGGCGCATCGCGCGAGTGAGCCGTGGCTGCGCCGTCTCGGCGTGAAGACGTTCTACGCCCTGATCAACTGGGGCGCGCGGCAAAAAATCCCCGAGGATGCGGGCGACTTCCGCCTCTTGTCGCCGCGCGCCGCCGCGGCGCTCAAGCAGCTGCCCGAGCGCAACCGGTTCTTCAAGGGGCTCGCGAGCTGGATCGGATTCCGTCAGATCCGGGTCGACTACGAGCCGGCGGAGCGCATCCACGGCCGCACGACGTGGAACCTGTATTCGCTGATCGGGCTCTCGATCGAAGGGCTGACCTCGTTCTCGGTCGCGCCGCTGCGCCTCGCGAGCCTGCTCGGTCTCCTGCTCGCGGCCGCGGCATTCATCTTCGGCGTGCAAATCCTGCTCGAGACCTTCGTCTTCGGCGAGTCGGTCCCGGGCTATCCCTCGGTGATCGTGGGCTTGATGGTGCTCGGCGGCGTACAGCTGATCATGATCGGGATCATGGGGGAATATATCGGTAAGATCCTGTCCGAGCTCAAAGCGCGCCCGGTCTATTTCGTGGCCGAGCACACGCTCAAGACGGCCGAGAACGCGGACGCCATCGGCGGTCCGCCGGCGCGCTCGGCCGCGGAATGAACGCCGTCGAGACGAAAATTCATCGGCCTTCGCCTGCATAAGACGACCAACGCCGCTAGGATGCTTGCGGGGACTGCAACGCGGTGGCGTTCACGGCCGATGCGAGAATGGGGTTGACGCGTGGATGCAAAGAACACGGGCGGCTTGGACGCGGCCGCGATGGGGGGCTCGCAACGCCGGCGCATCTGGCTGTGCGCCGACGACTTCGGCATTTCCCCTGCCGTCAATACCGCCATCCGCGATCTCGTGGTGCGCCGACGCCTCAATGCCACCTCCGCCATGGTGGTGGCGCCGAGCTTTCACCGCACAGAAGCAAGCGCGCTCGATGCGCTCAACGCTGCGGCGCCGCGGGTGGCGATCGGCCTGCATGTTACGCTCACCGCCCCCTTTCGGCCGTTGAGCAAGAGCTTCAAGCCCCTCAGAGAGGGCGCCTTCCCGCCGCTCGCGGCGATGGCGGGCCGCGCCCTGATGCACCAGCTCGAACCCGACGCGTTGGCGGCGGAAATCACCCGCCAGCTCGCGTCCTTCATCGATAGCTTCGGGCGCGCTCCGGACTTCGTCGACGGCCATCACCACATTCATCTGTTCCCCCAGATCAGCGATGCCCTACTCGCCGTCGTGGCAAGGACCGCGCCCAATGCGTGGCTGCGCCAATGCGGGCGGGTCGTGCCGCTCGCGCAAAGATTTGCCGACCGCAAGGGGCTGGTGCTCGACATCTTGAGCTACCGCTTCCGCTCCCGCGCCGCGGCGCTGGGGCTACACACCAATCCGGCCTTCGCCGGCACCTACGAATTCGACGATGCGGCCGATTTCGCGGCGCTGTTCCCGCGCTTCCTCGACCGTCTGCCCGACGGCAGCGTGGTCATGTGTCATCCCGGCTTCGTCGACGCAGAATTGCAGCGCCTCGATCCCCTGACGACGCTGCGAGAGAAGGAATATGCCTTCTTCGCCGGCGATGACTTTCCGGCCGTGCTGGCGCGCCACGGCGTGGCCTTGGCGTGATCGCCGCCCGTTTCTCCATCCCATTGGTCAAGCGAGAAAAAAGCCACTGAAACGTTTTTGTGGCTACCGGTCATTCCGCTTTCATGGGCATTTGCCTACATGACTGTCGTCGCGGGGAGGAAGGAGGCGACCAATGACCCCAGAGGAACGCAATCTCGTCATCGAACTGTTCGACCGCCTGGCCACGTTGGAGGATGCTCAGCGTGATCCGGAGGCCGAACGGCTGATCAGGGATGGCCTGCGGCAGGCGCCCAACGCCCTGTACGCGTTGGTCCAGACCGTGCTGGTGCAAGACGAAGTCCTCAAACGGGCCGATGCCCGTATTCGTGAGCTCGAGAGCGCTTCTGCAGCCGAGGCAGCGCCGCGCGATCAGAGCTTCCTCGGCGGAGTACGCGAGAGCGTCTTCGGCAAGCGCGAGGGCCGCGGCTCGGTGCCCTCGGTGCGACCGGACGAGGCTGCACCCATGTCGCCCGCCTGGCATACCGCAGCCCAGCCCATGCAGCCGATGCCCGCCGGCTCGGTGGGAGCGCCCCCGGCGCCGGGCGGCTCGTTTCTCGGCACCGCCGCCGCGGCCGCCGCCGGCATGATCGGCGGCTCGCTGCTGCTCAGCGGCATTCGCTCCATGATGGGTCACCAACAGGGGGCGCATGCGGCGTTCGATCCGGCGTCGGGCGCGAGCGGATCGTCCCCTTGGGGCGGCGGGCCTGCCGCCGGCGGCGAACTCTCCCGTCAGGCCGGCGTCGACGATGTCGGACGGACGTCATCGTCCGGCGACGACACCGGCAGCCGCCGATCTGGCCTGCTCGACGAAGGCCGCAGCGAGGATGTGCAAGACGATCAGGATGCGGATGACCTCGACGACGACTTCGGCTTCGATGACGGCGGCGACGACGGCAGTGATCCGTGAGCGCACGCCCGCGC
>VAZL01000092.1 GCA_005883445.1 Alphaproteobacteria bacterium
TCGCCTTGACCTGTCCGGCTGATGCCAGGACCCTAAAGCAGCGATGCGAACCTGATCCCAGACGATGGGCAGGTTATATGCCCAGCGCTAGCTCTGCCCAATGCACCACGGGTTTGCTGTTGAGGAACGCCATGACGCCGGGCTCGATCGTCGCCGGTCGATCGTGCGGCAGTACCACCGTCGCGACGATCATGTCGCAGCGGTCGTTGAACACGATCGATATCGCCGACTTGCCCGTCCGATCGCGAGCGGCGAGCGCGTAAGCGCGACTGCGACCCTTCATCCAGGCAATCGTGATCGGCCGCCCTGCGCCGAGAGGTGAAACCTCCCCGCCGACCAAATCGAAGTCGCTCATGCGATCGAGGTCGGCGTCATCGGCGACGCCGGTCGTGCAATTGCAGGAGCCGAGCTTGGCGCGAAGATAGAGCTTGACCTCGCCGCCGCACTCGGCCGCCTTGCAGGCAAAGGCGCGGCCAGTTCCCCATTGATCCATGGCGAACGGCCACTTCGTCTCCACCCAAAGCGGACGGGCATCCGACGCGTCGCCCGTCACGTTGTACGCGGGCCTCGGCGCCAGCAACGCGACGGCGATCGCGCCGGCGAGCCCTGTCGCCAACGCCAGCGCCAATGCCGCGGACTTCATCACGAGGTCTGCCTCGCGGCGGCGTCCGCCTCAGCGCACGCCTTGCGCCGCCACCGCGCGCGCGTGGGCGATCGCGGGTCTGACCGGATCGGCATTCCCCGTGAGCGCGACGGCCTCGGCGTAATGCGTTCGCGCCTTGGCGGAATCACCCGACTTTTCCGCGGCTGCGCCGGCGCCGAGCGTGGCGCCCAGCCGGTTCGGCTCCTTTTTCAACGTCGCTTCGAACGCGGCGAGCGCTTCCTTGGCCATGCCGCGTTCGAGCAGCATCGTGCCATAGAGTTCGCGCGCCGGCGTCGGCACGCCCGGAGTCACGGGATGCTTCTCGGTCTTGTCCTCGGCATCGGCGGCGGCGCTCATGGCCTTGAGCGCGTCGTCGTACTTGCCCTCGGCATACAAGACCCAGGCGGTCGCGACCTGCCACTGGATGTCGACCTGCTCGGCCCAATACGCGTCCTTGGCCGCGCGCAGCTTCTCGCGCAGTTCGGCGAGCTTGGCGATGTCGGCCTTGGCGGCGTCCGGCTGGCCCGCCCGCGCCGCCCCGAACGCGCGGGCGAAGTGCGTCATGGCTTCGACGTGGGCGAGCGGGGTGGATCTGACCGCAAGTTGCGCGGCCGCGTTCCAATCGCCGCGCTCGATCGCGTAGCGCGCCGGGCTCACCGCCAGCGCATAGGGCCCGGCAATGAACGTCTCGGTGAAGCTGCCGATCCCGCGCATCTCATCCAGGATCGCCTGCGCTTTCGCATCCTGCCCCGTCTGCAGATAGGCATAGACGAGGTAATCCATCGCGTGCAGTTGGTCGTGGGCTTCGTTGCTGGCCTTGGCGGCCCGCGCCGCTTCCGTGTTGGAGCCGATCGATTCCTTCCAATAGCCGACGCGGGTGAAGATATGGGACGGCATGTGCTGCGCGTGCGGCGCGGCCGGCGCGATCTGCGAATAGCGCTTGGCCGCGTCGAGGCCTCGCTCTGCCAGGGCCGGCGTGTCGTAGAGATGGATCAGATAGTGGGCGACGCCGGGATGCCGCGGTTGGCGCAGGAAGATCGGCTCGAGGATCGCAGCGCCCTTGAGCTGCATCGCATAGGTCTTGTCGTTCGGCGGGGCCGCGACGTTGAGTTCGATCGCGTAGAGAATTTGCGCTTCGTCGTCATTCGGATAAGCCTGCGCCACGCCTTCCATGGCCTTGAGGTAGGCGAGCACGCGGGTGCGATGGTCGACTTTGTCGAAGTCGGTATAGAAGGCGGCCATCGCATTGATGAAATCGCGCTCGCGCTGCGTCTTCGCGCCGATCGCCTTGCCCTTCTCGACCGCCGCGAGGCCGAGCGGAAGGTTGCCGACGGGTGGCGGCGCGTGCGGATTGTTGAGAAGGCTCAGCGCAATGCCCCAATAGGCCATGCCGCAATCCGGATCGGCCTTGAGCACCTCCTCGAAGAGTTCCTTCGACTCGCGATACCAGAACGAATGCTGGTATCGCATGGCGCGATCAAAGCGCCGCTGTGCAACCTCGTTGCAGGACGTCTCGAAATGAACGGTGCCAAATCGCTGGTCGGTTTCGTCCTGTGCGAGGACGGGCGGCGAGAAGGTGACGCTGGCCGCGATCGAGGCGGCAGCGACGGCGAGTGCTGACCTGATCATGGGATTGCTCCTATCGGTGTCGGACGTTCGAGCGACCGGCCGACCATTTTTTCAATGCTACCAAATGCTCCCCTGTCCCACAATTCCGCCGAGCAGGCGACGCAAATTCCAAACATAATCGCGACGATGATACCTGCAGCCATCAGTGTATTCTCTTTCAAGTAACGCGCCTCACAAGGAGGGAGATATGTCACGACTTGCAATCATGGTGGTTGGATGCGTCTGCTTCCTGTGGGTCCCGGTCAGCGAGGCGGCCAGCAAATGCACCAGTGTTCAGGCGCAATGCGCGGTCGAAATTGGCGGCCAGTGTGATCCCAATACCGGCCGATGGTTTTATGGAAGGTATATGGGAAAGGTCGCCGGCGGCACCAAAGTGGCCTTTCACGACTGCGTTTCGCGCAAGTTGTCTCAGCGCAAGTGATCGCAACTCGGCTATTCGTCGGGTTCTCTGACGACGGCCGGGTCGTCGTCCCGGTCCTCGTCCTCTTCGTCGTCTTCTTCCTCGTCATCATCATCGTTGGGATCTCGCGGCGGTATCGCGTTGCCGCCCATGATGGTGACGAGGCTCCAAATGTTGTCAGGGGTCCGTGGAGTCATGATCGGCTCCTGCGTGGATGTCACGACATTGTTAGCATTGTTAGCGCGCGCGTTCGCGCTCGGCAAAGCGTCTGCATTGCTGTCCTTCAACGAGGGCCGCCTGCAACCGCGCCTTGATCGGGGATCCGCGAGGCGCCACCGTTTGCAAGCTGGATTGGCCTATTCTGCCGATGACGCTGGCCTGATCCTGAAGGCTAGGCGGTGCAGCCGGTTCGCCAGCAGGTGCGCCTCCGCGTTCGTATCGGCCTCGTTGAGCCTGTCGATGATGTCTTGAATCGCCCCGCAGTGACGCCAGGCGGCTTCCAACAAATGCTGCGCCGTGTTGGGGTGCTGCTCGTGATAGCGTCCTAACTTCGTGGCTTCTTCTGTGCGTGGCATTGTCGCGTTCCGTCTCCATTGTGCACCCCACGAGGGGTCACTTTTGGACGATTTATCCCTGAGGCATATGTGAGCTACTTCACATTCCGCCCTCCACCTTTAGTAGTGTGGGATGAGAGCCGCGAGCGCCCCGATGAGCGAGCCGCAAGAATCCATGGCCGCTGCCGCCGCTTCACTCGCCTCTCGGTGCCGCCGACAAAAGGCGCCTCGCCAAGAGGCGCTTCCAGCTAGAATGCCGTATGGTGTGATGGCGGGGCCCCTAATGTCACAAGGATTATCGGAGGTGACGGTATGCGCAGCGGGGACGTAGCTCTGCGGCTTTTGGTCGTTTTCTCGGTGGCCGGCTTTATCGCCCTTGCCGCCAGTCTCTACGAGGTCGACCGCCGCGAAAAGAGCAATTCGGCGACGGCCGCGGTCAATCTCATCGAGATTGAGCAGCAGGTCCAAGTCCTTAGCAATCAAATCCGCATTCTCAGCAATCAATTGGGCGCCAACGAGCGACAGGCTCAGCTGCTTGGCAGCCAAATCCAAGCCCTCGATTTGCGGTTAAAGGGGCTGGAGGATGCTTTGCGCGCCCGTCGATGACGAGGCCGACTGAGAACAATTCAGGTCTGCCCTCAGGCTTGCCCGCCGCTCGGCGGCAAGCCGATCATGGGGTAGATTGACTCATGGCCTCTCACCGGAGCGGGAGGGGAGGAAGGCCCGGAGGAAAGCCGATGTCCCACATGAAGCGCCGCGGCTTCATCGTGCTCATCGGCGGCGCGGCGGCTTGGCCGCTCGCGGCGCGCGCGCAGCAGCCGGCGATGCCGGTGGTCGGATTTCTCAGCAGCGCTTCGCCCGAAGCGTTCGCGCCTTACCTCGACGCGTTCCGGCTCGGCCTCGAGCAAGCGGGATTTGTCGAAGGCCGCAACTTCACCATCGTCTATTGCTGGGCGCGCGGCCGCGACGATCGACTGCCGGCGCTCGCCGCCGAGTTCGTCGAGCGCAAGGTCGCCGTCATCGCAGCCAGCGGCGAGCCGGCGGTGATGGCCGCCAAGGCGGCAACCGCGACCACCCCTATCATCTTCCTTCTCGACGGCGACCCGGTCCGCCTCGGCCTGGTCGCGGGCTTCCATCGGCCGGGAGGCAATTTGAGCGGCGTGACCGTGCTCACCCTTGCGCTCGACCTGCAGCGGCTTGCCCTGTTGCGCGAGGCGTTGCCGAAAGTCGCCAGCATTGCGGTGCTCATCAATCCGAATTTCCCCGGCTCGCCGGCGCGCTTGCGCGAGGTGCAGGACGCCGCCCGCAGCATGGTGCACGATTTCGCCGTCGCGCCGGCCTCCAACGAAGGCGAAATCGACCGGGCGTTTGCCAAGTTCGAGCAGCGGCGGCCGGATGCGCTCCTCGTCGCCAGCGATCCGTTCCTCGATTCCCGGCGCGACCAGATCGTCGCGCTCGCCGCGCGTTATGGCGTCCCGGCGATGTATGAACGGCGCGATTTCGCGGCGGCGGGCGGCTTGATGAGCTATGGCACGTATCTTCCCGACTTGTATCGCAAGCAGGGCGCGTATATCGCGCTCGTTCTCAAGGAGACGAACGCGGCCGATCTGCCGGTGTTGCAGCCGACGCGATTCGAACTCGTCATCAACCTCAGGACCGCGAAGGCGCTCGGCCTCGAGATTCCGCCGACGCTCATCGCCCGCGCCGACGCGGTGATCGAATGAGCAGCGACTACCGCTGCATGAACGAATGCGAGGCGCCCGGCTCCATTGGTTGACCGAACGAGCAACTGCAAGATAAAGTTTTGTCGAAGCGACCCTCGGTCGGGCTGGGCATGAACAGCGGGCATAGTAACGGCATAAAGGTCGTCGGCTACTTCGATTGTTATGGCGGCGGGCAAGTGGTCGTGCGCGAGCGGATCGCATATGTCGGCCACATCGCGCCGCCGCATGGCACGAGCATCATCGACGTCAGCGATCCCTCCAAGCCGGCGTGATGCTCGTCAATCGCGAAATCTTTCCGATCGGCCGCAAGGACCCGAACTTTCGCGGCGGGCTCGAGGTCTACGATGTCAGTCGTCCGGCCGATCCGAAACGCATCACGAGCTTTTCGTGCCGCGGGATGCATCGCTTCACCTTCGATGGCCGCTACGTCTACGGCTCGCCGGAAATGGACGGCTATCTCGGCAACATCGTCGGCATCATCGACTTCCAGGATCCGGCGCGCCCCGAGCTCGTGGGCAAGTGGTGGATGCCGGGGCAGTGGTCGGCCGGCGGCGAAACGCCGACGTGGGAGGGCACGGCGCATCGCTGCCATCACCCCATCCGCCACGGCGATCGGCTCTACGTCAGTTATTGGCATGGCGGGTTCGTGATTCTCGACATCGCGGATCTCAGCACGCCGAAATTCGTTTCCGGCCTCGACTGGTCGCCGCCGTTTCCTTGGCCCACCCATACCGCGCTGCCGGTGCCGTTCGCGCTGCGCGGCCGCCGCGTGATGCTGGTTGCCGACGAGGACGTCGTGCGGCTCGGCCCGGCCTCGCCCTCGTTCCTGTGGATCGTCGACATCACCGACGAAACACGTCCGATTCCGTTCGCGAGCTTCCAGGTCGAAGAGGAGGACGGCTCGCTGAAGCAGGACTACACCGGTTTGCACCAGTTTTGCGAAGAGGTGCGCAGCACGGAAATTCCCATCGCGTGGTTTGCGCATGGGCTGAGAATCGTCGACATCGCCAATCCGCACGCCCCGCGCGAGACCGCATCGTTCATGCCGCCGGTGCCGGAAGGCGCGACCCGGGTGCAGAGCAACGACGTCTGCTACGACGACCGCGGCCTGATCTACCTCATCGACCGCACGCGCGGTCTGCACATCCTGGAGCGGATTTGACCGCGCAATCCGATCGCGGCTCGCCGCTGCCGACCGGGACGCCGAGGCAAACCGGAAAAGCCATGAACCTTCTCGTCCGCAATGCTCGGCTGCGGGGCCGCGACCAACTCGTCGACATCGGCATCGAGCAAGGACGCATCGCGGCCGTCGCTCCCGACCTCGCGGCGTCGGCGGCCGAGACGATCGACGCGGCGGGCGACCTGGTCGTCCCCGGCTTCGTCAACCTGCATCTGCATGCCGACAAGGCGCTGCTCGGCGAAGTGATGCGGCCGAACGTCTCCGGCACACTGCCGGAGGCGATCGAGATCACCAACGACTTCAAGCGCAAATACGACCCGCAGGAGGTGGCGCGGCGCGCCGGGCGCGTGATCGAGACCGGGATCAGGAATGGAACGACCTTCTTCCGGTTGTTCGCCGACGTCGGAACGATCGGCGGATTGCGCGCCGCCCAAGGACTGCTGCTCGTGCGCGAGAAATACGCCCGTCTTTGCGACATCCAGGTCGTCGCCTTCCCGCAGGAAGGCATCGTGCGCGATCCGGGCGCCGCGGAACTCCTCGACGAGGCGCTCAAACAAGGCTGCGACGTGGTCGGCGGCCTGCCCTGGTACGAGTACACCGACGCGGAAGCCCGGCAGCACATCGATATCTGCTTCGATCTCGCCAAGCAGCACGATCTCGACGTCCACATGCTGGTCGACGATACCGACGACGCCAACTCTCGCAGTCTCGAATATCTTGCCCTGAAGACGATGCGCGAGGGATTTCACGGCCGGGTGACGGCCAGTCATTGCGGCGCCATGGCGGGATACAACGACGTCTATGCCGCGAAGATCATCGATATGGTCGCGAGCGCGAACGTCACCATCTCCGCCAACACCCACATCAATCTCGTCTGCTCGGCGCGGCTT
Organism: Alphaproteobacteria bacterium; assembly: GCA_005883445.1. Lineage (GTDB taxonomy): Bacteria > Pseudomonadota > Alphaproteobacteria > Rhizobiales > Xanthobacteraceae > VAZQ01. The sequence continues at coordinate 7,021 of VAZL01000092.1, forward strand.
GATCGCGAGCCGAAGCGGCGCGGCATTGCGCGCGTCAAGGAATTGCTGGCGCGCGGGGTGAACGTCGTCTCCTCGCAGGACGACGTCGACGATCCGTACTATCCGTTCGGCAAGCCCGACCAACTCGAGGTCGCGCTCATGATGGCGCACACCGCGCAATTGACGCTGCCGCACGAGCTGGAACAGGTGTTCGACATGGTGACCGCGAATGCGGCGCGGGCGGCGCGATTGGCCGACTACGGGATCGCCCCCGGCAACAAGGCCGATCTGGTCGTCGTCGGCGCCCCGTCGGTGCGCCAAGCGTTGCGCCTGCAGCCGCCGCGCCGGCATGTCATCAAGAACGGGGTCGAGATCGCGCGAACGAGCGTGGCGCAAGAGCTGCGCGGGCCGTAGGGCGCAAGTCGTGGTTTGTGCGTCCAG
>VAZL01000093.1 GCA_005883445.1 Alphaproteobacteria bacterium
GGCGTCACCGCAGATGCCGACCGTCACCGGCTTGGTCAGGCCGATGCGGTCCGGATTGACCTCGACCTGGATGACCTTGGCGTTTTTCGGCCAGTAATCCAGGCCATATCCCGGAAGGGTCGAAAATGGATTGAGCCTGGTGCCGAGCGCCAGCACCACGTCGGCCCGGGCGATCAGCTCCATCGCGGCCTTCGAGCCGTTGTAGCCGAGCGGGCCGACGGCAAGCCGATGGCTGCCGGGGAAGCTGTCGTTGTGCTGGTAGTTGCTGCAGACCGGCGCATCGAGCCGCTCCGCGAGCGCGGCGCATTCGGGGATTGCATTTCCGAGAACGACCCCCGCGCCCGACAGGATGACCGGGAATTTCGCTGCCGACAGCAGCTTGGCTGCCTCTGCGACGGCACTGGTGCCGCCGGCCGGCCGCTCGAACTCGACGATCGCCGGCAGGCTGATGTCGATGATCTGAGTCCAGAAATCGCGCGGAATATTGATCTGTGCAGGCGCCGAGAGGCGCTTCGCCTTCGAAATGATGCGATTGAGCACTTCCGCGACGCGCGCAGGATCGCGCACCTCCTCCTGATAGCACACCATGTCGCGGAACAGCGCCATCTGCTCCACTTCTTGGAACCCTCCTTGCCCGATCGTCCTGTTCGCAGCCTGCGGCGTCACCAGCAGCATCGGCGTGTGGTTCCAGTAGGCGGTCTTGATCGCGGTGACGAAATTGGTGATGCCCGGGCCGTTCTGGCCCAGGACCATGGCGATTTTCCCGGTCGACCGCGTATAGCCGTCGCACATCATGCCGCCGTTGCACTCGTGCGCAACGTCCCAGAACGTAATGCCGGCTTTCGGGAAAAGATCGGAGATCGGCATGAAGGCCGATCCGATGATGCCGAAGGCATGCTCGATGCCGTGCATCTGCAAGACTTTCACGAAGGCTTCTTCCGTCGTCATCTTCATGGCTGCGTCCCTTTTTGTCGATCTCCGGCTTCGCTGGCCGGGGTCACGTTTCGAGTTCTCCCGAGAACATGTGAGAAGTCGACCCTCAATCCATGGCCTGGAATATCTCGGCGAGTTCGTCAGCGGTATCTCGCAGCACCGGCAGATGCGCGCGGCCGCCTTCGATACCCATGCGGGCCTGCGGCGCCTGGATGGCGACGCCGGCGAGCAGTTCGCCGTTGCGGCCCAGCACCGGCACGGCGATGCAGACCACGCCATCAAGGAATTCCTCGCGATCGTATGATACCTGCTGCTTTCGGATTTGCCGCAGCTCGGCTTCGAGGCTGGCCGGATCGACAATCGTTTGCTCGGTGTAGCGGCGCAGATCAAGGTGCTGCAGCAACCTGCGCCGGCGCGACGCCGGCGAGAACGCGAGGAACAGCTTGCCGATGGCGCTGCAATGCAGCGGCACGCGCGAGCCGCTGGAGAACTGCAGGCGCAGTGGCCAGTGCTTGGCCTCGATCCGGTCGAGATACATCACTTCGCCGTTGACCAGCGTCCCGATATTGCAGGTCTCATTGACCTTGTTCACGAGGCGCTGCAGCACGATGTGAGGCTCCGAATTGCCCATCGAAGCGGCGAGCGCGCCAAACGCCAGGGTGGTAAGCCGCGATCCGACCAGCAGCCGCTTGCGGCTCGGCTCGCGCGCAAGATAGCCCTGGCTGACGAACCAATCGACCAACCGGTAGGCGGTCGCCTTCGGCAGTTCCAGCGCGTCGATAATGTCGAGCACGCCGACCGGAGCGGGCGACTTCGCCACATGTTCGAGGATGGCCAGCGAGCGCGCGATGGCGCCGAGTCTTTCGCGCTTGCCGAGGGCGCGCGTACGCCGCGCGAGGGTACCGGCGGCGTCGGCCGCCGCGGTAGCGGACGTCTTGTTGCGTCGTACGCTCGTGGCGATATCGGCGGGCATCCTTTGTCCTTTACCCCGCGGTAGACAGCTCGCGCTTCGCACGCCATTTCCGCGCGAAGTCCAGCTCAAGCACGAGCATGGTCAGCGCCATCGCCGTCCCGGCCGTGCGGGTCAGCCATATTCTCACCTAGCGGGACTGTCAGTCTCAAAGATAAGCAGAATAGTCTAGCGCCCGCAATGCCGCGGCGGCGAGACGCCGTTTCTCAGCTCGTGAGGTTTCGACCTCCGTCCCGCGCGTTGATTGGCCGATAGCTGCGCGGCTCTGGTCCGCAATAGAGCGTCAGCGGACGGATCAAGATGTTGTTCTCGATCTGCTCTAAAACCTGCACGACCCAGCCCGGCACGCGGCCGATCGCGAAGATCGGCACGAACAGATCCCGTTTGATGCCGAGCAGGTGGTAGACGACGCCGGAATAGAAATCGACGTTCACGTTGACGCCGTGGCGCGCGTAGGGCGCCATCGCCTGCACGACCGCCTGCAAAATTTCGTACCAGTGCGGCTCGCCCATTTCCTTCGATAGCCGTTCCACGCCGGCCCGCATATGCCGCGCGCGCGGGTCCTCGGCGCGGTAGACGCGATGACCGAAACCGGTGACCGGCTCGCCCGCCTTGCGCTTCGCCCGCACATAATCGGCAGCGCGCGCGGCATCGCCGATCTCCTCCGCCATCTTCATCACGTCTTCCGCGGCGCCACCGTGCGCGGGGCCCGAGAGAGCGGCAATTGCCGCCGTGATCGCGGCGTGCAGGTTGGCCTCGGTGCCGACCACAACGCGCGCCGTGAACGAGGAGGCATTCGATCCATGCTCGGCATGCAGGATGAGGTCGCGGTCGATGAGCTGCGCGGCGTCGCCACTCGGCTTGGTCCCCGTAAGCATCCACAACAGGTTGGCCGCATGCGCAAGCCCGCGGTCGGCGGCTACCGGTTCGAGTCCCTCGCGGATGCGCGAATGCGCGGCGACGATCATGGCGACTTGCGAGGTCAGGCGGATGCCCTTACGCACCGTGGCCTCGCGCGAGAGGTCGGCGACCTCCGGATCGAACGCCGAGAGCGCGGAGACGGCGGTGCGCAGCACGTCCATCGGATGGGCGGACTTCATCACGCGGATGATGCCGTAGATCGGCTCGGGCAGGCTGCGCGCCGCCTTGAGGTCGTTGTCGAAGGCGGAGAGCTGCCGCGCGTTCGGCAACTCGCCATTGAGCAGCAGCCACGCGGTTTCCTCGAAGCTCGAATGTTCAGCGAGATCGTGGATGGAATAGCCGCGGTAGCGCAGGTCGCCCGCCTTGCCGTCGATGAACGTGCACGGCGAGCGATCGAAGTAGACGCCTTTCAAGCCGCGGTGAATCTTGATTGCTTCGGTTGTTTCGGTCATTGATTCCTCGTGCCTGGCACGACGTTTTCTCACTAAGTGAGACAGATGGATCTGCTCGCTGAGCTTTTTGATAGCGCACGGCAGCATTTGCGCAAGGTCGTGCTGCCGGAGGGCGACGACGAGCGCGTGCTCGCGGCCGCCTGCCGTCTGCGCCGGGAAAGAATCGCGATTCCGATCGTTCTCGGCGACGAAGCCGCGATCGCGCAAATGGCCTCGCGCTTGGCGTTCGATGTTTCGGGGATCGAAGTGATCGATCCGCGGCGCGATGCAAGGCTCGGCTCTTACGCGTCCGCCTGCGCCGCCGGTCGGGCGACGATGACGCCGGGCATGGCCGCCCGGCTGGTGGCGAAACCGCTCTATTTTGCCGGCATGATGGTGCGCCAGGGGGACGCCGACGCCATGATCGCGGGCGCGGCCAATCCGACCCGGCGGGTTATCGAAGCCGGATTGATGACGATCGGGCTCGCCGCGGGAATTGCGCTGCCTTCGAGTTTCTTCCTCATCGTCGTGCCGGATTTTCTTGGGCGAGGTCCGAAGGCGTTCGTCTTCGCCGATTGCGCCGTCAATGCAGAGCCGGCAGCCGAGGAGCTCGCCGACATCGCGATCGCATCGGCGCGCAGCGCGGAGAAGCTGCTGCGCGAGCGCGCGCGCATCGCCATGCTGTCGTTCTCGACCCACGGCAGCGCGCAACACCCGAAGGTCGACAAGGTCCGGCGCGCGCTCGCGCTCACGCGCGAGCGGGCGCCGGAGCTTGCCGTCGAGGGCGAGTTGCAGGCCGACGCGGCGCTCGTGCCGGCGGTGGCGCAGAAGAAGGTGAAGACGCCGAGCTTGGTGGCCGGCGATGCGAACGTGCTGGTCTTTCCCGATCTCGACGCGGCAAATATCGGCTACAAGCTGACGCAATGGCTCGGCGGGGCCAAGGCCATCGGCCCTTTCCTGCAAGGCTTCGCCAAGCCGATCAGCGACCTGTCGCGCGGCGCCAGCGTCGACGACATCGTCACCACCTGCGCAGTGGCGCTGACAATGGCGTAAGGTTTAGGGCGCATCACCCCCCGCGAGCCGAACGGCTATTCGATCGGCCCATATTGATGGGCGAAGCGGACGATCAGATAGCGGAAGAGGCGGTCCGTAATGAGGCCAAGCGCCCCGAGGCATACGATGCCGATGAAGATCTTGTCGGTTGCCATCCAGAGGCGCGAGTTGAATATCAGATAGCCGAGGCCGGAATCTGCCGCGATCATTTCGGCGGCGACCACGGTTGCGAACGAATTGCCCATGGCAAGGCGCATGCCGGTCAGGATGAACGGCAGCGTCGCCGGCAGCGTCACAAAAATGAACGCCTTGAGGGGAGTGGCGCCGAGGCAGGCCGCGGCGCGCAGCTTGTTCGGGGCGATATGCGAGACCCCGAC
>VAZL01000094.1 GCA_005883445.1 Alphaproteobacteria bacterium
CACCCACATCCAGTCGAACAAGCGGCGATCGATCGCGCTGCTCATCGGCCTGTTCTTCCTCGTTTATCTCCTGGTCTACGCCGGCGCGCTCGTGGGCGAGGCGCTCACCATCGACGCGCCGCCCGACGTGCTGTTGCGCCGCGCCCTGAGCGACGCGCTCTACGCCGCGCCCTGGGCGACGCTCGCCACGGCGCTGTGGATCTTCATCGCCTACAAATTCCATCAAAGCATGATCGACGCGGTGACCGGCGGGCGCGAGGTGACGCGGCAGGAGGAGCCGCGGCTCTACAATCTGCTCGAGAACCTGTGCATCTCGCGCGGCATCACCATGCCCAAGCTCAAGGTGACGGAGACTGACGCGCTCAACGCCTTCGCGTCCGGCCTCAACGAGAAGCAATATTCGGTGACGGTGACGCGCGGGCTGTTGCAGTCGCTCAACGATGCCGAGCTCGAAGCCGTGCTCGGCCACGAGTTGACCCACATCCGCAACGGCGACGTGCGCATGCTGGTGATCGCCGTGATCATCGCTGGCGTGATCGCGTTTTTCGCCGAGCTCGTCTTCCGCCTGCTGTTCCAAGGCGGGTTTCGCTGGCGCGGCGGGCGCGACAGCGGCGATCGCAAAGGCGCCGGGGTGGCGATCCTCATCGCCGTCCTTCTCATCGCGGTCGCCTGGATGCTGTCGATCGTCATCCGCTTTGCGCTGTCGCGCAAGCGCGAATATCTCGCCGACGCCGGCTCGGTCGAGCTGACCAAGAACCCGGATGCGATGATCTCGGCGCTGCGCAAGATCGAGGGCCGCGGCGAGCTTCCGGGCGCGACCTCGGCGGTCATGGAAATGTGCATCGACAATCCGCGCGAGGGATTTTCCAATATTTTCGACACCCATCCGCCGGTCGATGCGCGCGTGGCGGCGCTGGTCAAATTCGCCGGTGGCCACGACCCGGGCCCGCTGGCGCTGCCCGCGCCGGGCGAAGCGGACGCGGGCGAGAGCGAGGATGCCGATCAGGGCGCTCCTGCCGGGCCGTGGGGCGGATCGCAATCAACGCCGGGAAGCGGCGAGCCGTTTCTGCCGAGCCGGCCGCCGGTCGAGTTCGGCTCCTCGCGGTCAGCAGACAGCGAGCCCGGCCCGTGGGGACCGCACCGGAAATAGCCGGCGCTTTAGCAGCGCCGTTTCAGCAGAGTGCAATCACACTTTGGTCCGTGCGGCCAATCTCCGACTTTCGCAAAGCGAGGCCGGAAACCGCAGGCGTAGAGAGACGGCGCCGAGGTGCAGCTGGCCCGTTTCAATCCGGACCAGCTGCCAAAGCGAGCCAGGATATTACGAGGAGGCTTTCGTCCTCGCGGTCCTATTGGCAGGCACATGTTTGACGGCGACCTTCTTGCCGTTGTCATGGCGATAATGCCGCGCGTGCGAGGCCTTGAGATGCACGGTGCGGTGATGACGGGCCATGACCTTCTTCCCGTCGGCCCGATGGCTCGCCTTCATTTTATGTGCACCGGTCGCTTGCGATTGCGCGGGCTGACCACGCTCCTGCGTCGATGAAGTGGAAGGCGATGCGGCGAACGCCACCGTGCCGAGGCCGAAGGTGGCAACGGTCGCGAGTACCAGCACAAGCTTATTCATGATGTCCTCCTGGGGTGATGACAAGCAAAGCGTCTCTCTTTGCTTGTGCTCGAAAAGTAATGACTCGTGCGTTCTTCTCCTAATTACAAATGTCACATGTACATGAACCGACGTTTATGGATATGAATGTTTGTTTTACTTCGTGAACAAATGTTCGAATGCTCAAGCGGGGTCGTGGACTCAATTAATGCGCAGCCACAGCCGTATGGATGCAAGCTGGACGAATGCGAGGTAGTTGGCGGCGAACTTGTCGTAGCGGGTTGCCACACGCCGACAGTGCTTAGTCTTATTGAAGAACCACTCGACCAGGTTGCGAGCCCGGCCCGGATCGCAGCAGCCCTCGATCACTGCGGCTTGATGCCTGCGAACTTGATCACCTTGGTCCATTTGTCGATATTTTCGGCGATGAACTTGGCGAACTCGTCGGGCGAGTTCGGGGGCACCGCCACCGCGCCGAGATCGGCGAACCGTTGCTTGATGTTCGGGTCGAGCACCGCCGCGTTGGTCTGCTGGTTGAGTGTTGCGATGATCTCGGGCGGCGTGCCCCTAGGAACGCCGAAACCGATCCAGCCGGCCGCCTCGTAGCCCTTGAGGACGCTGTCGATCGTCGGCACGTCCGGCAGGAATGGCAGTGGTTCCGTCGTCGTCACGCCCAGCGGCCGGATTTTTCCGGCCTTGATCTGGGGCAGTGAGGTCGGCGTAACGTCGAACATCACTTGCACCTGGCCGGCCACGAGATCGGTCACCGCCGGCGTCGAGCCCTTATAGGGGATATGCGTCAGGTCAACGCCGGCCATGAACTTGAACAGCTCTCCCGCGATATGCTGCGGGCCGCCGATGCCGGCCGAGGCCATGTTGAGCTTGCCGGGATTGGCCTTGGCGTAGGCGATGAACTCGGAGATGGTCTTGACCGGCACCGAGGGGTGGACCTCCATGACCAGCGGAACGCTCTCGACCTTCCCGACCGGCGCGATGTCGCGGACAAAGTCGAAGCTGAGCTTCTCGTAGAGCGCGACGTTGATCGCGTTCTGCGAGTTCACCAGCAGCAGCGTGTAGCCGTCGGGCGGCATGTGGGTCACGGCCTCGGTCGCGATGTTGCCGGCGGCGCCCGGCCTAACCTCGACGAGGAATTGCTGGCCAAGCTTTTCCGACAGGAATTGCGCGATCAGGCGCGCGACGATGTCGGACGCGCTGCCCGCCGCTTGGCCGACGATGATCTTCACCGGACGCGACGGATAGGCTTGCGCGCTGACGCAAGTCGGGAGCACCGCAGCCCCCGCGGCCAGATAAAGGAATCGCCTACGGCATAGGTTCATGGGCCGATCCCCTGCTCTTCGTGCGATCGAGCCCACCACGATGTGAGCGGGCCGCGAAGCGACGGTCTGAGTTCGACGCCTGCCGCTGCTGGCAGCTCTAACAGCGAAGCTACATCACTCGCGCGAGGACCTGGAAGGGGCCGGGGCAGCTCCGGGCGCTTCTGCCGCATGGAACGCCGACGCTGCTCGCGTGACATGGGCTCACACAAAGCGACCATACCCGACATGGGCAACCGTGGGGAGCAACAGCGCCAACGGCGAGATGCAGAAATCCGCGGCGCTGATGTTTCATGGCGCGATTTATGGGTGCGCGCTCTAGTGCCCTTCGAAGCTGATGAGCGTGCGCACCGGCACGTCGAGCTTGCGCAGCTTGGCCGCGCCGCCGAGGTCGGGCAGATCGATGATGAAGCAGGCGGCGAGCACCTGCGCGCCCAACTGGCGCAGGAGCTTGACCGCGCCTTCGGCCGTGCCGCCGGTGGCGATCAGGTCGTCGACCAGAATGACGCGGTCGCCCTTCTCCGCCGCGTCCTCGTGCATCTCCATCTCGTCGAGGCCGTATTCCAGCGAATAGGCGATCGACACCCGCTTGTGCGGCAGCTTGCCCTTCTTGCGGATCGGCACGAAGCCGGCCGAGACCTGGTGCGCCACCGCTCCGCCGAGGATGAAGCCGCGCGCCTCGATGCCGGCGACCTTGTCGATCTTCATCCCCGCCCAGGGCTGGACCAGTTCGTCGACCGCGCGGCGGAACGCGCGCGCGTTGCCAAGCAGCGTGGTGATGTCGCGAAACATGATCCCGGGCTTGGGATAGTCCGGGATGGTGCGGATCGCGTCCTTGAGATCGTGCTCGAATTGCATGCTGACCATGTGCGTCTCGCCTCGAAACGGCTTGCCGGCTAGTGTCTCGGCAGCCCCACTGTGGCGAACCACGGGGCGGCGCGCAACCGGAGACGGGAGATGCCGCGGTCGACCGAGTCAGGAGCGCCGATCGTGCCCATCATCGGTGGCGGGCCCGCGGGCATGTCGTGCGCGCTCTGGCTCCACAATTACGGCATGCATCCCATGATCATCGAGAAGGAGGGCGCGCTCGGTGGCATGGCGCGGCTCAGCCCCTATCCCAACGAGTGGCTGCTCGGGCAGCGCGGCAAAAGCGGGCGTGAGAACGCCGCAGAGTTCGCCGGCCACATCCGCGACCTGGCGGTCGAGACCTGGCTCGGCGGCGCGCCGCAGCGCTTGCGGCGGGAGCACGACGGGCGACTTCAGCTCGACGTGGCTGTGGCCGAGACAGCGACGCGATCATTGTCGAGCCCCGTCATCGTGATCGCGACCGGCACGAGATTCGCGGGCGAGGAGTGGCTCAACCGCGTCGAGAACGCGCGGCGCGTTGCGGCGGCGGGCCGCCTCCATGTCGGCGCGGCCGCGGTGGGCGAGTTGAGCCTCGATTCGAGGTCGCATGTCGCCGTGATCGGCGGCGGCGACAACGCCTTCGACGTTTCGCGCATGCTGGCCGAAAACGGCATACGCGTAACCATCGTCATGCGCTCGAAGGCGCCGCGGGCGCAGCCGGTGTTGGTCGAGCGCCTACGCCGGCATCAGGCGTCGGGAATGGCGACGGTGATGGCGGAGCACACGGTCGACGCGCTCGACGACGGCACTTCCAGGGTCCGCGTCCGGTTGGACGGCGGCGGCGACATCGAGGTCGACCATGTGGTTTTGCTGTTCGGTTATCGGCCGAATACGAACGAATCTTGGCTCGCCGAGCTTGCGCTCGCGACCGACGCGCTCGGCTATCTCGTGGTCGACAACAACATGGAGACCTCCTGCCGCGGCGTGTTCGCGGTGGGCGACGTCTCCGATCCCGCGCATCCGTGCATTGCGACCGCGATCGCGAGCGGAACGGTTGCCGCGCGAACGATCGAGAAGCGGTTGGCGCGCGGGCGCGTGCACGATTTTGCCCACGCGCGAAACTGATCCCCGCGCCTTTGCCCACCCTACAGCTCTTGCTGGATCAGCGCTTTCGCGGGGACGAGCGGCTCTTGCAATCCGCTGCAAATCCCTGAATCAGCGTTTCGTCTTCGTCTTCAGCACCCGCCCCGCCACCGCGTCGAGCTTCTTCAAAAGCTTCTTGTCGCGCGCTTCCGGCGCCGTGATCAGCGCGGTGTCGAGCGCGCGGTCCGAACCGATGGGGCAGGGCTCGTGCTCGCGCGGGAAATCGCGGGCGAGCCGCGCCACCAGCGCTTTCGCCTTCTCCGCGTTGGCGGTGAGCACGCCGATGATGTCCTGCACCGTCACCGCATCGTGGTCGGGATGCCAGCAGTCGAAATCGGTGACCATGGCGACGGTCGCGTAGCAGAGTTCGGCTTCGCGCGCGAGCTTCGCCTCGGGCAGATTGGTCATGCCGATCACGGAATATCCCAGGCCCTTGTAGGTGAGGCTCTCGGCGTAGGTGGAGAACTGCGGCCCTTCCATGCACACATAGGTGCCGCCGCGGGCGATCTTGATGCCCTCGAGACCGGCGGCGGCGGCGATGCGGTCCTGCAACAGCGGCGACACCGGATGCGCCATCGACACGTGGGCGACGCAGCCCTTGCCGAAGAACGAGCTTTGCCGGTTGAAGGTGCGGTCGACGAACTGATCGACCAGCACGAAGGTGCCGGGCGGCAATTCCTGCTTGTACGAGCCGCAGGCGGAGAGCGAGACGAGGTCGGTCACGCCGGCGCGCTTGAGCACGTCGATATTGGCGCGGTAGTTGATGTCGGAGGGCGAGAGCCTGTGCCCCTTGTCGTGGCGCGACAGGAAGACCACCGGCGTGCCCGCGATCTCGCCCACGCGCAGCGACGACGACGGCTCGCCCCACGGGCTTTTGATCGTCCTCTGCCGCACCTTCTCGAGCCCCGGCAGATCGTAGATGCCGGAGCCGCCGATGACGCCGAGTACGGCTCTGGTCATGTCCGTTCCCGTCGGCGCGGATGCAAGCGGATCGCGACGGCGCAATCCGCCGACGCCCTGGCGGGTCCGCTTCGCGGCGCTGGTGTCGGACCGACCAAGGGCTCGCTCACGCGCGCGGATATTCGCTCGGCGGACGTGGCTTGAGCTTCTCCGGATGCAATTCCACCTCGTGCCACACCTTCTTCTTGGTGAAGTAGAGGAGCCCGGCAAGCACGATCAGGAAAATGAACACCTGCATGCCGACGCGCTTTCTTGCCTCGAGGTGCGGCTCGGCGGTCCACATCAGGAAGGCGGAGATGTCCTTGGCGTATTGCTCGACCGTCATGGGCGCGCCGTCGGTGTAGTCGACGCGCTTGTCTGTGAGCGGCGGCGGCATCGCGATGGCGTGGCCGGGAAAATATTCATTGTAGAAGTTGCCGGGCGGAAGCGTGACGCCTGCGGGCGGCGAGTCCCTGTAGCCGTGCAGCAGCGCAGTGAGGTAGTCGACGCCCTGCTCCTGGTATTGCGTGAAGATATCGCCGACCCAGCGGGGGAAGCCGCGCTCGTAACCGCGCGCCTTGGCGATGACCGATAGATCGGGCGGCACGGCATTGTAGCGCGCGCGCGCCGCCTGATCGTTGGGAAACGGTGTGGGGAAGACGTCCGCGAGTCGGCCGGGGCGATCCTTGACCTCGCCCTGATCGTCGGGCTCGCCCTTGACCTGGTATTCGGCCGCGATGGCGGTCGCTTGCGCGATCGTGAAACCGGGCCCGCCCGGATCGGCAAGCGTGCGGAACGCGACCAGCTTCAGCCCGTGACAGACTTGGCAGACCTCGCGGTAGACCTTGAGCCCGCGCTGGAGCTGTGCGCGGTCGTATTTGCCGAACGGCCCCGCGAACGACCACTTGTTCATGGGCGGCGCCGGCGTTTCTTGCTCTTGGGCCAGCGCCGGCGCGGCGAGCGAGACGGCGAGAGCGAGGATGGTGCGCGCGGCGGCCATGGCGTGCCTCTTTAAACCTTGGCGCCCGCCGGCGGCGGCGCCTGCGCCCCGATGGGCTTACCCTCGCGCAGCACCGATTCGGAAATCGAGTTCGGCAGCGGCTTGGTTCTTTCGACCTTGCCGAGCACCGGCAGAATCACCAGGAAAAAGGCGAAGTAGTAGACCGTGAAGATGCGCGCGATCAGCACGTAATTGCCTTCCGGGGGCTTGCCGCCGAGCCAGCCGAGACCGACGCAGACGATCACGAAGACCCAGAAGAACTGGCGATAGAGCGGACGATAGCGCGCCGAGCGCACTTTCGACGTATCGAGCCACGGCAGGAAGGCGAGGATGAGGATCGAGGCGCCGAGCGCCATCACGCCGAAGAGCTTGTTCGGGATCGCGCGCAGGATCGCGTAGAACGGCAGGTAATACCATTCCGGGACGATGTGCGTCGGTGTCACCGCCGGATTGGCCGGGATGTAGTTATCGGGAGCAAGTAGAAAATTCGGAATGTAGAACACGAACCACGCGAACAGGATGCAGAACACGGCCAGCAAGAAGCTGTCCTTGATCGTGGCATACGGCGTGAATGCGACAGTGTCCTCCTCGCTCTTCGGCTCGACCCCCGTCGGGTTGTTCTGCCCCGCCACGTGCAGCGCCCAGATGTGGAGGACGACGACGCCGACAATGACGAACGGCAACAAGTAGTGCAGCGAGTAGAAGCGATTGAGCGTGGGATTGCCGACCGCGTAGCCGCCCCACAGCCAGGTGACGATGGGTTCGCCCACCAACGGGATGGCGGAGAACAGGTTGGTGATGACGGTCGCCGCCCAGAAGCTCATCTGGCCCCAGGGCAGCACGTAGCCCATGAACCCGGTGATGATCATGAGCAGCAACAGAATCACGCCGAGGATCCACAGCACCTCGCGCGGGTCCTTGTAGGAGCCGTAATACATGCCGCGAAACATGTGGATGTAGGCGGCGAGGAAGAACATGGAGGCGCCGGTGGCATGCAAATAGCGCAGCAGCCAGCCGTAATTCACGTCGCGCATGATCCGCTCGACGGAATCGAAGGCGAAGTCCACCTGCGGCGTGTAATGCATCGCCAGCACGACGCCGGTGACGATCTGCACGCCGAGCATGAAGGCGAGGATGCCGCCGAACGTCCACCAGTAATTGAGGTTGCGCGGGGTGGGATAAACGACGAAGGAGGAATAGATGAGCCCGCCGATCGGCAGCCGCCGCTCCATCCATCGCATGAATGCGCTTTGCGGCTGGTAGGTCGGATGTCCGCTCATGATCGAACCTTGCAGGATGAAGTCGGAAGCCGTCAGCCGATTCGGATCTTGGTGTCGGATAGGAATTCGTACGGCGGGAGCGCGAGGTTGAGCGGCGCGGGTCCCTGCCGGATGCGTCCGGAGGTGTCGTAGACCGAGCCATGGCAGGGACAGAAGTAGCCGTCATAGGGTCCCTGATGGGCGATCGGGATGCAGCCGAGGTGGGTGCAGATTCCGATCAGGACCTGCCACTGATCGTGACCCGGCTTGACGCGCGCGGAATCCGGTTGCGGGTCCGGCAGCTTCGCCACGTCGACGTTCTGCGCCTCCTCGATCTGCTTCTTGGTGCGGTGATTGACGTAGATCGGCTTGCCGCGCCAGAACACCTTGATCACCTGACCATCGGCGATCGGCGTAAGGTCGACCTCGATCGGCGCGCCCGCCGCGATCGTCGAGGCATCGGGATTCATCTGCGCGATCAGCGGCACGAGCGTCGCGGCGGCCCCGAACGCCGCGACCGAGGCGGTCGCAATATAAAGAAAATCGCGACGTGTCGGCTCGGCCGAAGACATCGTCGTCACGGGTGCAGTTCCTTTCTTATCCGTCGGTCCGCCGCAGCCCGCTTGCGCCGGCTGCGAGAACTCATCCGCGTCAGGGCCGCCTCGCTCCTCCGACGCCCGACACGGAGACGCCGCCTGGCGGCGGCGGGCGAACCGGCCGCTCTCCTCCTGCAAGCAAGGGGCCAAGCGGCTTAATCCAGCGGCGTTTTATTGGCACCCTTGCCAAGCGAGCGCAAGTGGGCAAGTGCGGGTCTGTGTCACAACGATGAAATGTCGCACAAATCGTTTGCCCGTCTTGCGTTTTGACCGCGATCGCGGTTCGCTGCGCGCCCGAAAGCTTGGCCCATGCGCATTGCGCTGTTTGAGCCCGACATTCCACAGAACACAGGCACGATTCTTCGTCTCGCCGCCTGCCTCGGCCTCGAGGCGCACATCATCGAGCCCGCGGGCTTTGCCACCAGCGACCGTGCGTTCCGCCGCGCCGGCATGGATTACCTCGATCAGGTCGCGCTCGTCCGTCACCCCAGCTGGGAGGCGTTCGAGGCGTGGCGCGGCGGCGCCGGCGCGCGGCTCATTCTCTTCACCACGCGCGCGCACCACTCCTATCTGGCGCACGCGTTCCGGCGCGGCGACGTGTTGCTGTTCGGCCGAGAAACGTCCGGCGTGCCCGAGAAGGTGCACGCGGCCGCCGACGCGCGGCTCGTCATTCCGATGCGGGAAGGATTGCGCTCGCTCAATGTGGCGATGGCCGCCGCCATGGCGGTCGGTGAAGCGATGCGGCAAACCGCAGCGCCCTCCCCCGGCGAGAGCTGACGCCTCGCGTCAGACGTCGGCAGGTAAAGGCGATTATTCGAGCGAACTTGAAAGCAGCCGAAAAAATACGAAGCGGGTGAGGGATATCTCACGCCCCTGGGCGCTACCCCTCACCCGCATCGCTCGCTGGCGCTCTGTCGCTTCCTGCCGCCTGTCAAAGTCCCCACACAAGCGGGGCGGACATCGCGCACCCCCAACATCCCCCACGCCGGCAGCGTTCCCCGAAACCATGGCAAAAAAAAGCTTCGCCTGGAATTTTCCCCGGCCCAAACAATGGCAAAAAAAAGCTTGGCTGAAATTTTCCTCTACCCCAAAACGTCGCGCGCATGACCTCTCGAGCGGCTTGGATTTGAAAGTCCCACGCGAACTCGCCGCGCACTTCGAGACCTTCAAATTCGCCACGCCGGCCAGTGGCATCGCCGGGCGATGGTGACGGCTTGCCCGTCATGCCCTAAACGAAGGACGGAGGTTCGATGAGCGAGAGCCTACCCGAAGCCCGCAAAGCACGCGCGCGAACGTGGTTCGAAACGCTGCGCGATGACATCTGCGCGGCGTTCGAGGCGCTCGAAGCGGCTTTGCCGGCGCACGCGCCGCTCGCCGACCGCGCCGCGGGCCGTTTCGTCCGGACGTCCTGGTCTCGCGCCGATCACAGCGGCAGCCGACCGATCTCGGGTTTGCCCGAGATCGGCAATTTAAGTGCCGGATCGGCCAAAGCCGATCCGGGCGGCGGCGGCGGCGTGATGGCGAGCATGCAAGGACGCGTGTTCGAGAGGGTCGGCGTCCACGTCTCCACGGTTTTCGGCGAGTTCGCGGGCGAATTCCGCAAGGACATTCCGGGCGCCGAAACCGACCCGCGGTTTTGGGCCTCCGGCATTTCGCTCATCGCCCATCCGCAGAACCCGCACGTGCCGGCGGTTCACATGAACACGCGCTTGGTGGCGACCACCAAGGCCTGGTTCGGCGGCGGCTCGGATTTGACGCCGATGCTCGACGCGCGCCGCCGGCAGGACGATCCCGACGCGCTCGCGTTTCATGCCGCGATGCGGGCGGCTTGCGACGCGCATGCGCCGGTCGCGCCCTATGAGAAGTACAAGCACTGGTGCGACGAATATTTCTACCTGCGCCACCGCGGCGAGATGCGCGGCATCGGCGGCATTTTCTACGATTATCTCGACAGCGCGGATTGGGAGGCGGACTTCGCCTTCACGCAGGAGGTGGGCCGTGCGTTCGGGAGGATTTATCCCGAGCTGGTGCGCAAAAATTTCACCACGCCCTGGAGCGCGGCCGAGCGCGAGGAGCAGCTCGTGCGCCGCGGCCGCTACGTGGAGTTCAACCTGCTCTACGACCGCGGCAGCATCTTCGGACTGCGCACCGGCGGCAATGTGGAGGCGATCCTGTCCTCACTGCCGCCGGTGGTAAAGTGGCCGTGAGCGGCTCCGCCTCACCGCACGAATGCATTGATAACCATCGCCGCGCCGCCGCCGATCACGACTGCGTCGAGGATCGTGGTGTGGACGTGCAACGGCAGGCGCTCGATCAGCGCCTTGGCCAGGAACGCGCCCGGCAGCGCTACGGCGCCGATGAACAGCGCGATCGCGAGCACCTTTGCGTTCACCACGCCGGCGAGCCCGAAGGTCGCGAACTTGGCGAGCCCGATGCCGATGGAGACGACGGCGTCGGTTGCGACCACGGCGGCGCCTTCGAGGCCTGCCGCCATCAGCAGCGAGAGCAGGATGATGCCGGCGCCGACGGTGCCGCCCGCGAGCGGCCCCCAGCCGAAGGACGCCGCGGCTAGTCCGCGGCTCGAGAGCGCGAGACCGCGCCGCCGCATCAAGCGACGCAGCGGCACGCTCGCCACCAGCATGGCGCCGATCACCAGCGCCGCGCCCTTGCCGGTGAGCAGGGTATAGCCCCACGCGCCGAGCACGCAGGTCGGCAGCGCCGCGACGAGCACGATCAGCGCGCGCCGTCGATCGACGAGACGCCAAAACGCCGCCGCACGACTGGTATTCGTGAACAGCGCCGAGAGCGAAAGAATGGGCACCACCGGCTCGGCGCCCACGATCGGCACCAAAACCAGCGGCATCAGCGCGCCGGTGCCGTAGCCGGCGACCCCGCCGACGACCGAAGCGACGAGCGCCATGGCCGTGATCAGGGCGAGCTCCGGCAACGAAATGTCGGCAAAAACCGAGGACAGCGATTCGAGCATCGGTCCAAGTCTTATACCCGAGCGGCCGCCGGCGCCGACCACTCCATCGCCGTGTGACAAAGTTTTAATGCAACGCCGGTGGCGCCTTTTTTGTTAATCCCGCAGGGGCGCGCGCTGCGGGAGGATACAATGCAACTTTACCGTCACTTCGCGATCGCAGCAGCATTACTGCTTTGCAGCATCGCCACCGCATCGGCGGCCGGGCCGGGCCCGTTTTTGGTGGCGTCCGATGATTTCGTGTTGACCGGCGCCCAGGAGCAACTGCTGTGGCAGCGCATAGGGCGCAACGCCAGCAGCACGACGCCCTCCGGTTTGATAGCTGCGGTCGGCGCAACCCTGCCTGCCTCGGTCGCGCTGCACGCGCTGCCTGCAACCGTCACCCGGCAGATACCGGCGGTAAGACCTTACAAGTACGCGATGCTCGGCAAGATGCTGCTGATCATAAACCCCACCGACCGGGTCATCGTCGACGTCATTACGCAATAAGGTCACCACTGCGCTGCGCGAATCCGCCATCGCGATTTGGTCTGTCGTCCTCGCGAAAGCGGGGGCCCATATCCCAGAAACGGTGGCTATAGGTTCCCGCTTTCGCGGGAACGACAGCATATGAGCTGGTGAGTCGGAACGGTATCAATCCGCGCTGGGAAGCCGTCGCATGGTGAATTCAATGCGATCGCCGGGAAGCTCGCGCCAGGACTCGATCTCCGTCATATAGGCGGCCTTGGGAAAGCGGCGAAATATTTCACGCGCCTTTTCCCGCGCCTGCTCGCGCGGCAGCGCGAAGGTCTCGCGCCGGAACGCGTCGCGCGGCCGCGCGCGCAGCACTTTCGCCGAGCGGCGAGCGATGTCGGCGGGACGACGGCTGGAGCTCATGATACGCCTCATCCGCAATGTAATGCGGAACGGGGCACGGAGCGAGTCGAGTTGGCGCGGTCCCGCGCGGGCGTCACCTCGTGTCGGCGACCGCCGCATCCGCGATCGCGGCCACTGCCGCGGCATCTTCGGGAAATCCGGCCGCGATCCACGCTTCCTCCGCCGCCGCCAGCGCCGCGCCGAGGCCGGGTCCCTTCGGCACGCCGCGCGCCATGAAGTCCGCGGCCTTGAGCGGAAATGCCGGCGCGCTCCAGCGCGCGGGCAGCGTCGCGAGCCGATGCCAGTGCCGATCCGCCGCGCCTTGGGGCGCGCGCGTCCAAGTGAGCAGCACACGGTCGGCGAAACGTTCGGGGCCGAGCCGATAGAGCAAGGCTCGCCCTTCGTGCTCCTCCCGGTTCGCTGAAATCTGCCACCAGCCATCCGCCATCGACGCGAGCCGCTCGTACTCCGCATTGGCGAGCCGCAAACGCTCGCGCAGCCGCTCGGCGTCCTCAACCACCGAGACGCTGAGCGCGCCGAGCCGGCGCACCGGGTCCGAGGCGAGCGCAAGCGCGGCCTCGAGCTTGATCATGTTGGCGTAGCTCGCGAGCAGCGGTACGCCGCCGAGCACCTGCTCGAGCAATCCTATTTCCGTCATCAGAGCGAGCGTCGGCACCGCGTGCTTGGCAACGAGGAGCTTGAACACCTCCATGCGCACGCGCTCGCGCGACAATTGCTCGAGGCCGGCGCGGGCGTCGATGCAGGCGGCGAGGCCCTGCGGGTCGGGAGCGCCCTCGCCATAGGCGGCGTGGAAGCGGAAGAACCGCAGGATGCGCAGATAGTCTTCGGCGATGCGCGTCGCCGCGTCGCCGATGAAGCGCACGCGCCGCGCCTCGATGTCGGCGAGCCCGCCGACGTAGTCGTAGATGGTTCCGTCGCGGGTGAGCGACAGCGCGTTCATGGTGAAGTCGCGCCGCTCGGCGTCGCGCTTCCAGTCGCGGCCGAAGGCGACCGTGGCATGGCGCCCGAACGTCTCGACGTCTTCGCGCAGGGTGGTGACTTCGAACGGCCGGCCGGCGGCGACCACCGTCACGGTACCGTGCTCGATGCCGGTGGGCACGGCCTTGAAGCCTGCAGCCTCGACCCGGCGGATCACTTCGGGCGGGAGCGCGGTAGTGGCGATATCGATGTCGCCGTGCGGCTCGCCGATGAGCGCGTTGCGCACCGCGCCGCCGACGACGCGGGCTTCCTCGCCGTCGTGCTCGAGCGCGGCGAGAATGCCGCGCAGCGGCGCCTCTCGCAGCCATTCGGCATCGAGGCGGCGCCGAGCTTGTGTCACTTCGTCTCGCCCGGCACGAATTGTCCGTCCTCGATATGGGCCGGAACGTAGGTCGAGCCCGGCGGTGAGCCGCCCCACTGCGCCAGCACGACGAAACTTCCGATCATGAGCACGAGCGCTGCCATCACCAGCCACGCGACGCGAGGCAGGCTCCAAGAGTTGGGATGCAGCACGCCCGCCTGGGTCGCCCACCTCGGTGCCGCGCGCCGCGCGAGCGGACGGCAACCACGAAACTCGAGGCCCAGCGCAAGAATCGCCACGCGCAATATTACAACGAAGGCGCCGCCGAGTGGTCGTGCCGCCAATCGTCGCTCGCGCGCAGCGCGATCGCGGCCGGCCGTGCAAACGTACCCATGTACGCTCATCCCCCACACGAGACATCGCGCGCGCCTCAGCCCTCATAAATCCGCTCGTACAAATTGCGCAAAATCCCCGCGGTCACGCCCCAAATGTAGCGCTCGCCGAAGGGCATGGCGTAATACCTGCGTGTCACACCCTTCCAATCGCGGCTGTGAAGCGCGTGGTTCTGCGCGTCCATCAGGAAGGTGAGCGGAACCTCGAAGGCGTCGGCGACTTCCCGCTCGCTCAGCACGAGCTTGTAGTCGGAAGCAACGCGCGCGACCGTCGGCAAGATGCGAAAGCCGGAGAAGGTGAGATAAAGGTCGAGATAGCCGATCGGCTCGATCAGCGTCGGGGCGAGCCCGATCTCCTCCGCCGCCTCGCGCAACGCGGCATCGGCGGGGGTGCGGTCTTGCGGTTCGATCTTGCCGCCGGGAAACGCGATCTGTCCGGGATGACTCGGAAGCTCGGTGCGCAGCGTAAGCAAGACCGCAGGCTCGCCGCGGTCGATGACCGGGACGAGCACCGCGGCCGGCCGCGTCGCCTTCACCCCGGCCTGCTCCCACATCGCGGGATCGAGATCGAGATCGCCGCGCTTGGCCTCGACCGTCGGGTCGTCGAGCGCGGGCGGCACGTCGAGGGTGAGCCGCGTGCGGGCGCGGCGAAAGAAGTCGTGGCTCGTTGCGCCGCTCGGCAGCGCTGCATCCATCACATGAAATCCCGCAGGCTTGCGGCTGGCGCCATGGCGAAGAACTCCCCCGCCGAGGCGACACCGAACATGCGCTCCCCGCAGAGGTCGCGCTCCTCGCCGAGTTCGACGAGATCGTAGAACAACGCGCGCGTCACCTTGGCCCAGAGGT
>VAZL01000214.1 GCA_005883445.1 Alphaproteobacteria bacterium
GTCCGATCAGCGACAGGGAGGACCATCATGAGTGCCGCGAGCAAGAAGACCCTGGTGGTCCGCAACGGCACCCTGATCGACGGCTCCGGCCGGCCGGCCGCGCGCAACGACGCCATTGTCATCGAAGGCAACCGGGTCAGAAGCGTGGGCGCACTGCCGCCCGACGTGGAGATCGAGGACCGCAGGACCGTCGAGGTGATCGACGCGGGCGGGCAGTGGATCATGCCCGGCCTGATCGACGCGCATTGCCACGTCTCCTACGGGTATCCGGTGATCAAGGGCGAGGGCAAAGGCAAGGGCACCACGCGGCCGGAATTCTCCACGCTCAAGTCCGCCCGCAGCGTGCAGAAGGTGCTGCGCTCGGGCGTCACCGGCATCTCGGTGCCGGGCGGCACCTGGTTCACCGACGTCGGCGTGCGCGATGCCATCAAGCTCGGGCTGATGGAGGGGCCGCGCATGTACGTCGCGGGCCGCATGATCGTCACCTACGGCTGCATCGAGGACGATGAGCCGTCATGGGAGGGAACGCCCGATCACTCCATCGGCAAGCTCTGCAACACCGCGGATGAGATGGTCACCGAGGTCCGGCGGCAAAGCAAACACGGCGTCAACTTCATCAAGATGGCGGACAGCCGCTCCGGCGAGTCGCAGATGCTGGCGAAAGACGAGATCGCAGCCGTGGTAGGCGAGGCGCACCGGCGCAACCTGCGCGTCGGCATTCATTCGCGTGGCGCCGGCTCTACCCGCGCCGCCGCCGAGGCCGGCGTCGACTGGATCATTCATGCCGATCTCGCCACCGAGCGCGACCTCGAGGCGGTGGCCAAGGGCGGCATGCCGATCATTCCCACCGCAACGTTCTTGGCGGTCGTGGTCGAGCTCGGTCAAACGGTCAAAGCCGAGCAGGTGCAGCTCGACATCAATCGCATGAAACGCCACTTCGACCTGCTTTGCGAGCTGATGCACAAGGCGCGCAAGCTCGGCATCAAGCTCCTGGTCGGCACCGACACCGGCAACAATTCGTTCACGCCCTATGGCGAGCTGCACGCCAAGGAACTGGAGATCTTCGTCAAGCACGGCGGCTACACGCCGATGGAGGCGATCGTCGCGGCGACCCGCGACAACGCCTACGCCGTCGGCCTCGAAGGGCAGGTCGGCGAACTCGCGCCCGGCAAGCTCGCCGACATCATCGTGCTCAACAAGGATCCCATTGCCGACATCACCGTGCTGCAGGGGGGCAAGCACCTCACGTGGGTGATCAAGGACGGCAAGATCGTCGACCTCGACCGACCCGACGAGGCGCTCACTTTCCAGCAGGCTGCGGAGTAGCGAGCGCGGCGACGCCGGAGCCGATGGCTCACTGGCTGTGACGGCAGTTCGTTCGTCCGCTTCGCCCTACTCCGCCGGCGTCACGCTCACGGACACTTCGAGGCGCTGACCCCCGGATGCAAAAATGACGCCGTCAATCGGCGCGACATCGGCGTAGTCGCGGCCGATGGCGAGCACGACGTGGTCATCGCCGGCGAAAATGCCGTTGGTCGGGTCAAGCCCGCGCCAGCCAACATCCTCGCCGCACCCCACCAATACCCAGGCATGCATCGCGCCGGCGCCCTCGAGCTGTTCTTCTCCGGCAGACTGCGCGGTCCGCAGATAGCCGCTGACATAGGCAGCAGGCAAACCGAGACCTCGCATGCCGGAGATCATGATATGGGCGAAGTCCTGGCAGACACCCCGGCGCAGCGCGAACGACATGGGCGGCGTGGTCGAGGCCGTAGTTGCGCCGATTTCGTAAACGAAGTCAGCCTTGATCCGTCGCATCAGATCGACGGCGGCGTCGAGGACCGGACGCCCTGCCGAAAAGCTGTCGGCGGCATAGGCGCGAATCTCTGGATCGAGCGAGACTTGGCGGCTCGGGAACAGGTAATGCGCGGGAGAGTTGGGCGAGAGATCGGTGGAGGCGAACGCCGCCTCGCGAATCACCTCCCAAGGGGGGGTCGCTTCCGGCGCCACATCGCGCTTGATCGCGACCCGCGCCGCGACCCGAACACTCAACGTATCGTGCGGCTGATCGAGTTCGATCCAGGTCATCCGGTTGCCGAAGAAATCGTGCCCTTCGCGCCTTTCGATCGGCGCGGGCTCGATGTCGAGCGCCGCGGCATGAACGCGCTGTCCCAGGCGGTCGATCGGCGTCAGCCGCAACACGTGGCGCGCATAGGCGACCGATGATGCGTAGTGGTAGGTCGTGGTTTGCCGGATATCGTAGATCATCCGAGCGCCTCCCAGCGAACCTCCGCCCGCTCATGCGTGGTGAAGTAGGTCGACGCGATGAGGTCCGCGAGCTTCATCAGCGCCTCTTCCAGAGCGAGGAATGCCGGCTTATCGAGCGCCGTGGCATTGGCCGTGCGGATTTGCGCCGCCAACGCGGTGGCGATCTGCTCGGGCGGCGACAAGCGGCCGTCGCCGCTTCGCTGCGGCAGGGCGGCGAGATGGGCCTCGATACGGGACAACTGGTAGGCGAGCGAGCGCGGATTGTTGGGATCGAGTACCACGAGGTCGATGACGGGAGCCGCTGCCGGCACCATGACGTAGCGCAGTCGGTAGGTGATCTGGCTGTCGGCGAGCTCCAGCAGGACATCGAGCGCGCCGTCAAGCTTGGCGAACGCGAATTCGCGCACGAATCGGCATGTAGCAATGGCCCGCTCGATGCGCCGGCCAAGCTCGAGGAAGCGCCAGCCGGCCAGCTGGCTCATATTCTCCTGAGCCAATCCCGAAAACGACGCGATGATGCGCAACGCGCCATTGGTCCGCTCGAAGATCATGCTTTCCGTTGGCGGATGATCGATGGGCGCATTGATCAGCTCGAAAAGGTCGGTCAGCGCCCGCCAGGCATCTGGAGAAAAGCGATCACGGATCACTGATGCGGCGGATTGCGCGGCGCCGACAAGATAAGGAAGCGCGCCTTCGAGGTCGCTGCCTTGCAATGTGGCAGAGGCGACGAGCACCGGCCTGACATGCGGCAGGTCGTTCGGCACTGCATCCCACGCTCGGAGTAGCGAGCAGATTTGCACGACCACTCGCGTGGTGGCCTCGTCGCTGTCGCTGACTCGGCTGACCAATGCGCGCACAAGCCGCAGCGTCGCCTCGGCGCGCTCCACGTAACGAGCGACCCAAAATAGATTGGCGGCCGCGCGGCTGGGCAATGGTCCCGTGCCGCGCGTAATGCTGATTCGATCCGGCGCGGGCAACAACGTGGTCTCGGCGACCGGCTTGTCCGAGAGGACCCACGCATCGCCCGTGCTCCCGCCCCGCTGCAGGCTCACCGCGCGCGCGTCGATGTCATCCGCAACCCGCACGAAGCCGCCGGGCATTACTCGCCAGCCGTCGCTGGTCCGCGCCAGGAACAGCCGCAGCGTGAACGGGCGCGGCTCCAGCCGGCCGTTGTGCCAGACCGGCGTGGTCGAAAGCGTGACGGCCTCCTTGGCGACGAAGTCGATACCGCGGTGAGCAATCTGCTCCAGGATGCGCGTTCGCTCCTCCGGCTCGAGCATCGCGCCGAGAACTTCGCGTCGTTCGCCATGGCCCGGTAGCTCGCCGAGAAAGGCCGATGCGATCACCATCTCATCGAGCCGATCGATGATCTCGTCGCGCGCGCGCGTCTGCCCGAGCCACCAGGTCGCAACGTTGGGCAACGTGAGGTCGCTGCGGAGCACGGTCGGCGCCAGCGCCGGCAGAAAACTCAACAACGCCCGCGCCTCGGCCACGCCCGAGCCGAGCGCATTGGCGATCACCACCGTGCCGTCGCGCACGGCCTGCACCAAGCCGGGCACGCCAAGCCGCGAACGCGCATTCAGCTCGAGCGGATCGGCGAAGTCGGCGTCGAGCCGCCGCACCAGCACTTCGGCACGCTTGAGGCCGGACACCGTGCGGATGAAGACGCCATCCTCGCGGACGGTCAGATCCTCGCCTTCGACCAGCAGGAAGCCCAGATAGCGCGCGAGATAGGCGTGCTCGAAATAGGTCTCATTCATGGGCCCCGGGGTGAGCACGCAGACCCGCGAATCATCCTGGCGATTGAGCGCGGAAAGCTCGGCCTGAAAAGCTTGGAAGAACGGCGCCAGCCGCTCGACCTTGAGCCCGCGATAGACCTCGGGCATGACGCGCGACAGCGCGAGGCGGTTCTCGAGCGCATAGCCGGCGCCCGAGGGTGCTTGGGTGCGGTCGCCGAGCACCCACCAATGGCCACCGGGCGAACGCCCGACATCGACGGCATAAAACCGCAGATGCGCGCCGCCTGCCGGCGCGACCCCGACCAGCGGCCGTAGGAACTCCGGATTGCCCGCAATAACGACCGCCGGCAGTCTGCCCTCGCGCACGAGATTGGCCGGGCCATAGGCATCGGCAAGCACCGCCTCGAGCAGTTCCGCGCGTTGGACGAGTCCGGCCTTGAGCGCCTGCCATTCCGCCCCGTCGATCAGGAGCGGCATATGGCTCAGCGGCCAGGGCCGTTCGGCCCCTGATGCATCCTCGTAGACGCGATAGAAGACCCCGGAATCGCGCAGGTGCCGATCGGCGGCGGCGAAGCGCCGGCTGAGCTCGTTTGGACCTAGCCGCGCCAGCATGGCCAGCAGCGGCTGCCAATGGGCCCGCACGCGCCCCTCGCGGTCCACCATCTCGTCGAAGGTGCCCGGCGGCGGACGATAGCCCGATAGCAGCGGCTCGATGCCCCCCTGCTCGGACGCGCGCTCGCGTTGGCCAGCCATGCGGCTATGAGACATGAGTCGGACGCCGCAGGTCGAGAGTCATCGGATATTCGAGCGCCCGCTCTTCGCCGGGCAAGCCGAACAATCCCGGCGTATGGCCGAGATCTTGGAAGCGCGCCAGGCGCCGCGCCTGCGCTTCATACGAGTTGACCGGCAAGGTCTCGTAGTTGCGTCCGCCGGGATGGGCAACGTGGTAGACGCAGCCGCCGAGCGAGCGGCCGCTCCAGCGATCGAAAATGTCGAAGGTGAGCGGGGCGTGGACGTCGATGGTCGGATGCAGCGCCGCCGGCAACTTCCACGCCTTGAAACGCACGCCGGCGACGTATTCGCCGGACCGGCCGGTTGACGTCAGCGGAACGAGCCGCCCGTTGCAGGCAACGGCATGGCGGCCGGCATTGAAACCCTCGACCTTCACTTGCAGCCGCTCGACCGAGGAGTCGACGAAGCGCGCGGTGACGCCAGCGGTCGCATCTTCGCCCAGCACGTGCCACGGCTCCAGCGCGTGTCGCAATTCAAGCCTGACGCCGCCGTGGGTGACTGCGCCATAGAGCGGAAAACGAAACTCACGCTGGGCATGAAACCACTCCGAGTCGAAGTGATAGCCGGCGCCGAGGAGATCTTCCAAAACGTCGAGAAAGTCCCGCCAAACGAAGTGTTCCAGCATGAATCGGTCGTGCAGCGCCGTACCCCAACGTACCGGCGAACCACGCTGCGGCTCGCGCCAGAACCAGGCGATCAGCGCACGCAAGAGCAGCTGCTGCGCCAAGCTCATGCGCGCGTGCGGCGGCATTTCGAACGAGCGGAACTCCACCAGGCCCAACCGTCCGGTTGGACCGTCGGGCGAAAACAGTTTGTCGATGCAGAGCTCGGCGCGGTGAGTATTGCCGGTGACGTCGACGAGAAGATTGCGAAACAGGCGATCGACCAGCCACGGTCGCGGCGGCTCGCCCTCGCCCGGCGCCGGCACCATCGCCAGCGCGATCTCGAGCTCGTAGAGCTGGTCGTGCCGCGCCTCGTCGACGCGCGGGGCTTGGCTGGTCGGGCCGATGAACAAGCCGGAGAACAGGTAGGACAGCGAGGGATGCCGCTGCCAGTACAGAATCAGGCTCTTGAGCAGGTCGGGTCGGCGCAGGAAGGGGCTGTCAGCCGCGCTCGGTCCTCCCAACGCAACGTGATTGCCCCCGCCCGTACCGACGTGGCGACCGTCGATCATAAACTTGTCGGTGCCGAGCCGGCAGAGACGCGCTTCCTCGTAGAGCGTGTGCGTAAGTTCGACGGCCTCGCGCCAAGTCGCGGTGGGCTGGACATTGACCTCGATGACGCCTGGATCGGGCGTCACCTTGATGACGTTCAGGCGCGGGTCGGCCGGCGGCTCATAGCCTTCCACATGGACCGGCATATGGAGCTCGGCGGCGGTCGCTTCAACGACTGCAAGGAGCTCGAGATAGTCTTCCAGCCGTTCGAGGGGCGGCATGAACACGCAAAGCCGTCCATCGCGCGGCTCGACGGTCAGCGCGGTACGGACTGGGATGCCCGATCCAGACGCGGGCGCGACCGCAGGCGCGGGCGCGCCTTGACCGGGGGGGACATCGAGCAGCTTGGCGCGAGCGACGGCGTCTTCGCTGCCATGGGCAATGGTCTGTGTCAGCGGGTCTGGATCAGGCAACTCACCGCGCGCCTCCATTGGGTCGGCGGGCACGAGGTGCGGGTAATCGACCGGCCGCAGATGCGGCAAAGCGCTGAGCGGCAGGCGAAATCCGATCGGCGAATCCCCCGGTACCAGAAACAGGCGTCGCCGCCGCGTCTGCCACATCTCGCTGACCCAGCCGGGTGACGCTTGCGCTGTCCAACGCTGCAGCGGCAGCACGTAACCCGCCGGCACCCCGAGATGCCGTTCGAACGCGCGCCTGATGCGGTCGCGCTCGACCGGATCATCGATCTTGGGATCGCCAGGATCGACATTCTCGGGCAGCTCGCCCTGCTTGAGCATGCGCGCGGCGGGGTCTTCGAAGGCGGGCTGCACGTAGTCGGTGCCGAGCCCGAGGCGGGCGGCGACCGCTTGCGTGAATCGCTGCGCGTCATCGGCGAGCGGCCGATCGGCGGTGGTCTCGGGCGCAACGAGCGCGGCGTCGTGCCAAATCGGCTTGCCGTCGCGCCGCCAATAGAGCGCGAACGCCCAGCGCGGCAGCGGCTCGCCCGGATACCATTTGCCCTGGCCGTAGTGCAGAAGGCCACCCGGCGCAAAGCGCCGGCGCAACCGGCGGATCAGTTCGTCGGCAAGGATGCGCTTGGTCGGGCCGAGCGCGGCGATGTTCCATTCCGCCGATTGATAGTCGTCGATGGAGACGAAAGTCGGCTCGCCGCCCATGGTCAGGCGGACGTCGTTGCTCGCGAGATCCCGGTCGACCTTTTCGCCCAGCGCGTCGAGCGCCGCCCAAGCTTCGTCGGAGAATGGATAGGTCACGCGCGGCTTTTCCGCGATGCGCGTGACCGTCATGTCGACCGAGAAGGCCACTTCCGAAGGCTCGACCCCACCGCTGATGGGGGCCGCGGCGCGAAAATGCGGTGTGGCGGCGAGCGGCAGATGACCCTCGGCGCATAACAGACCGGACGTGGCGTCGAGTCCGATCCAGCCTGCGCCCGGCACGTAGACCTCGGCCCAGGCGTGCAAATCGGTGAAGTCCTGTGCCGCGCCGACCGGCCCATCAAGCGGGGGCATGTCGGGTCGCAACTGAATGAGGTAGCCCGACACGAACCGGGCCGCGAGCCCCAAGTGTCGCAAGATTTGCACCAGCAACCATGCGCTGTCGCGACACGAGCCCGCGTGTTCTGCGAGCGTTTGCTCCGGCGTCTGCACGCCGGTTTCCATGCGGACGAGATACCGGATTTCGCGTTGCAGACGTTGATTGAGTTCGACCAGGAAATCGACGGTATTTTTACGATTGCGGTGGATCGAGGCGAGGAACGCGGCCAGTCGCGGGCCGGCCGGCTCGACATCGAGATAAGGCGCAAGCTCCTCGGCGAACTCGGCGGGGTAGGCGAACGGGAAAGTTTCCGCGAAGGGCTCAACGAAGAAATCGAACGGATTTATCACCGCCATGTCGGCGATGAGATCGACCGTGATGGTGAATTCGCGAGTCTTCTCCGGAAAGACGAAGCGCGCGAGCCAGTTTCCATTCGGATCCTGCTGCCAGTTCACGAAGTGCTGCGTCGGCGTCACCTTGAGCGAGTAACTTTCGATCCGCGTGCGACAATGGGGGGCCGGGCGCAGCCTAATGACCTGCGGCGCGAGGCTGACCGGCCGGTCGTAGCGGTACCGTGTGACGTGGTGGAGGCTGGCGAGGATCGACATACGTTGCTCTGCTGCGCTAAGGCCACCTGAACATTATGCAATTTGATGCAAATTTTGGGCCGGCGAAGCGCCCGCGCAACCACTTCTGCCTCTGCATGAGCGAGCCGATAGAGCCCCCGCCCAACAGATCGCAAAATCTCGATGACTCTCCCGTCAATATCGCCTCAGTTCGTGGATTGCGGCGAGCCGACTGCGCGTTTGAGCCCGGCGACGATGGCGCGTATCGCGTTGTGCTCTGAATCGCGCGCCCGATCCGCGCTCACCGCGTGAATCTGATCGTGGATGAAAGTCAGCTTCCAGATCACCGCCGGGGCCAGCAGGAATGGATAGAGATCCAGCTGGCCCATGCTGCGGTTGATGGAATTGACCGCAAACGTCAGCGGCAGCCAGGCGTCGATGATCCGGTCCATCTCGGCGGCATACGGGTCAAAGTCGATCGCGGCGGCCAGGCCGGCGCCTTTGGCCACCTTGGGCCGCAACCGCAGCCCGAACGCGAACGCGGTTTCGAGCGTATCGACCATATGAAAATAGTGCGCCCACGTTTCGGCGAAATCCTCCCACGGATGCGAGCTGGCATAGGCGGTGACGAAGCGCTCCGCCCAATCCGGAGCCGGACCGTCGGCATAGTGCCGCTGCAGCGCTGCTCCATAGTCCTCGCGCTCGTCTCCGAACAGCTGCCGGAACTCCTCGATCGCGGGGGAGTCCGCAACTAGACGATCCCAGTAATAATGTGCGATCTCGTGCCGGAAATGACCGAGCAGCGTGCGGTAGGGTTCGCCCATCGATTTGCGCTGGCGTTCTCGTTCGGGGGCGTCGGCCTCCGCCACGTTGAGGGTGATGAGGCCGCCACTGTGCCCAGTCATGACCGGCGCTTGGCCTTGCGCACCGCCGACCGGGTCCGACAAAAAATCGAATGCGAGACCGTTGGGATCTTCCGATCTGGTTGCAAGCGGCAGCCGCAGCCGCAGCAGCGTATAAAAGAGCCGGTGCTTGGCGAATTCGATCTTGCGCCAATGCGCGAGGTTCTCGGGATTTGCGAGATCGGGGATGGTGCGGTTATGGCGGCAGGCCGCACAGAAAATTTCGGCATCTTCGGCAGGCACGAGCCAATTGCAGACGTCGTGCTCGGCGTTGCCGCAAAGGCGATAGCGCTCCCCCTGCGTCGCGAGCGCGCTCCAGACGCCATCGACCGCTTCCAATGCAGTGACGACTTCCTGCTTCGGCAGATAGCCCAGCCGCAGGCCGCAGCTTTCGCACTTCGTATTCTCGAAATAGAGCGGCTGACCGCAATTCTGGCACTCGAAGAGCTTCATGGTCCCGGTCACTCTGATGGTCGCTGCCGATTGGCAGACTAGCCGATTGAACGCGATTTCGCCGACATACCATTCCCCAGGCGGCGCGGTCACGGCATAACGATCGAGTATAGCGGCTTCCGACGCAACGCGTGAGGCGGGTGCTCGGTACTTCACCGAGCGCCCATAGCAGCCGATCCGTGAGCGATCCGGCCGTGGTAATCATGAGCTGCGCAGGCGCACCATGTCGGCCTATCATACCAAGCCGGCAGCCGACGGTAAGGCCAGCGCTGCCGGGCCATCAGGAGATCGCCATGAGCCGTCGAAGAAGTTTCCGCCAGGCGCTCAAGCGAGCCGTCGCGGAGCGGCGATTGCTCGTCGTTCCCGGCGCGTACGATGCCCTGAGCGCGCTGCTGATCGAGCGGACCGGATTCGACACAATGTTCGTCGGCGGCTTCCCGGTCGCCGGTGCGCGATATGGCGTGCCCGACATCGGCCTCAAGGGCTTCGCCGACATCGCGGCAGCGGTACGCGACATTCTCGCTGCCTGCGACGTGCCGGTTCTAGTCGATATCGACGATGGTTACGGCGACGTCAAGAACGCCGTGCACACCGTTCAAAGCTACGAGCGCATGGGTGCGAGCGCGGTCTTTCTAGAGGACCAAGCTTGGCCCAAGCGCTGTGGTCATATGGCCGGCAAGAAAGTCGTTCCGGCGGAAATCATGGAGGCCAAGATCAGGGCCACTATGGCGGAGCGGCTTGATGCCGAGACGCTCATCTGCGTGCGCACCGATGCCCGCGCGGTGCTCGGCTTCGACGAGGCGCTGCGGCGCGCCGAGCGCTATATCAACGCCGGCGCGGAGGCGATCTTCGTCGAGGCACCGGAGAGCATCGACGAACTCGAACGCCTCGCGCGCAGTTTCGACGTACCGCAATTCGCCAATCCACTGGTGGGCGGGCGCACTCCGATCCTTTCGCCCAAGGAATTCGAGCAGCTCGGATTCAACGCGATCTGCTTCGGCCTCGAAACCATCATGCACGCTGCCAAGGCGATGAAAATGGTGCTCGAGGACATGCGCGCGGGCACCTTCGCGCTGCGCGACCAGGGCATGGGCTTCGAGGAGTTCAAAGCGCTGGTCCACTACGACCGCTGGGACCGCATCGACAATGTCTATGGTCGCCCCGAAAATCTGCAGCCGACGACTGCCGCATCGCATTCGTCGTAACGGCGCGCCTTTCTGGACCCTTCGGGATCACCCCGCTAAGATTGTCCGACACGCTGCACGTGATCGACTGGAAAGCATCTTCATGACCGATACCGAAAAATTTCGCCTGCGCCATTTCGTCGAAAAGCTGGTGCAGCAGGGCGAATGCGTCGTCCACGACGATCCGATCGACCTCATCGACGTGGCCGCGGTGCTGGACTGCAATCCCCGCGCGGTCTGGTTCCGCGCGGTCGGGCCGGAAAGGGCCGAACTGGTCGGTAACGTGATGGGCACTCGGCGGCGACTTGCCGCCGCCCTCGATACCGACGAGCCCGGCTTTCCTGCCGCTCTGCGCGAGCGCCTGCGGCATCCGGTTGCCCCGATCGAGGTGCCCTCCCCGCAAGCGCCGGTACACGAGGTCGTGCTCACCGGCGAAGATGCCGATCTGACGACATTGCCCGTGCACCTGCAGCACGGGCTCGACGGCGCGCCGTACATCTCGGCCAGCATCGACTACACGTACGATGCGAAATCGGGTTTCACCAATATTGGTTGCCGGCGCCTGATGCTGCGCGGCCCGCGCGCCGCCGGGATCGACCTCAACGCCCCCAGCGATTTGCGCGCGCTCTATCAGGCCGCGGTTGCCAGGGGCGAGCGCATGCCGGTCGCCTTTGCGGTCGGCAGCCATCCTACCGATTTTCTCGCCGCCGTCGCTGCGATGGCGCCGATGGACGAGCTCGACGTGGTCGGTGCGTTGCGAGGCGCGCCGGTGCCGGTCGTGAAATGCGTCACCGTCGATGTCCGCGTTCCGGCCGACGCCGAACTGGTGCTCGAGGGCTACATCGACGAGCGCGGGCTGGTCGAACCCGAGGGACCTTACGGCGAATATATCGGCTATTACGGCCTGCTCAAAAGCAATCCGGTATTCCATCTCACCGCCGTCACCAAACGGCGCGATGCGCTGTTCCAGACCGTGACCATCGGCGGCGCGCGGCTTACCTTCACCGACACGGCGCAACTCGGCGCCGCCAAGACCGAGGCCGCGATCTGGAACGTGCTGCAGCACGCCGTTCGCGAGCCGGTCGCGGTCTGCTGCACTGCATCGTCAGGCGGCATGTACAACGTGCGCGTCTCGCTGCGTCAGCGCAATCCCGGCGAGGCGCGCAACGCCATCGCCGCGGTGTTCTGCTCCTCGGGCGACGTCAAGCATGTGTTCGTGGTCGACGACGATATTGACGTCTTTTCCGACGAGCAGATCGACTGGGCGCTGGCCACGCGCTTCCAGGCCGACCGCGACTTCGTCGTGGCGGCGGGCTTCCGTTGCGTCCCGCTCGATCCGTCGCTGCAAGGGAGCCGCACCGGCGCCAAGGGCGGCTTCGACTGCACCAAGCCGTTCGGCAAGGGCGACAGCGCCGAGTTCACGGTGCCGCATCCACCGCAAATGCTGCGCCGCCCGCGCCAGACGCTCGAAGCTGCGCTGGCCGAAGGTCCCGCGACCTATCTCGAACTCATGGCGGCGCTCGGCACCCGCGACGGCCGCGAGATCTTGCGCGACTTCGACAAGCTCTACCAGCAGGGTCGGCTCAAGCGCCTCAAGGACGGCCGCTATGCGCTCAACGGAGGCGCATGAGGGTCAACGGGCGGAAGACTGGCGACGGAGGACGGATAATCCGGCATCGGTCGTCTGTCGTTCGACCGGATAGTCGTAGCTCGCCATCAGGTCCTCGACCAGTTTGTTGAACTCGCCCCAATCGGTTTCGCGGTACGAATGGTTGCGGATGATGAAAGAAGCGCCAGCGTAGAATTTCTCGTATTGCAGGTGGCGACCGGCGAACTCCGAGCCGACCATGTCCCATGCCAGCTTAAATAGTTTCATGCGGGTAAGCGCGTCGGCCTGCGGGGTCTGCCAAAAGGTCGCGAACTGCCGGGCGAGGTCGGGATCGTCCATGACCGAGATGTCCGCCGGCATCTGGAACACGCCGCCGCCGCAGAGCTCGCGCAGCTCGTCGATGAATTTGCTGTAGTTCTGCGTGCACCACTCGAGCCCTGCATACATGAAGCGGCGATTGAAGCAGACGTATCCCTCCGGCCAAGGCTCGCAGGCGTTGATCTGCCCGTGCACCAGCCCGCCGATCGTGCTCTCGACCGCGGCCATCTTACCGAGGGTTTCCCGCACCGCGGGAACCTGATCGGCGCCGGTCGCCTGCGCAACTTTGCTGCACAGGCCGAGCAGAAGACGCATCTTCGACCAGTAGCGTACGTTCGACTGGTGATTTCCGAAGCAATGGCTCGGCGTCTTGATGTAGATGTCCCGTGCGAGCAGCGCGTCGTCGTGCACGAACACCTTCTCCCACGGCACCTTGACGTTGTCGCACAGCACCATGCTGTCGCTTTCATCGTAGCGCCAGGCGAGTGGGGAATCGAATTCCGATGTGGCGCCGAGCACCGCTGGCTTGCGCGACCAGAGCGTGAGACCAGACGCGTTGCACGGTATGACACAGGTGATCGACTCTTTCTTCTGATCCGGTGCGAGTGGGAGCACGTTGCCGATCCAGATTTCGTTGGCATAGACCGCGCCGGTCGCGAGCATCTTCATGCCCGAGATGACGACGCCGTCGTCCGCTTCCCGCACCACCCGCAGCGTCGGCACCGGAATGTTCTGCCGCTGATAGAATTCCGGATTGCGGGCCGCCTGCGGCGGCAACACGGCGTAGACGACATAGACGTCGTTGTCCCGGATGTGGCGGTAATAGCGAATGAGATTGTCGGCCCGCGCGCAGGGTGCCGGCAGCGCGTCGGGCTTGATCACCATGCCGGTGACGAAGGAGGCGACGTGATCAGGCGAGCGGCCGAACATGCCGAAGGTCGCGTCGGCGATTCGGCGATGTCCCAGCATGCGCCGCTGCAGGTCCTCGCGCGTGCGCGGGCGCAGGAAATAGATCGAGTGGCGACCTCCCTCCTCCTCGTAGGTCAGGGTGTCGCGGTTCGCTGGATCCGCCTTCATGTCGTAGAGGGCGGCGACCGTCGCGGCGGCGTTGCGAAAGGCGGCATGGTGGGTGACGTCGTCGACCCTCTCGCTGCCGATATAGATGACACGCCCGTCGCGCAGCGATTCCAGATGCTCTTTGCCCGTGCGCAGCATCGCCCGCTCCTGGTCTGGCGTCAGAATTCTAGCATGTCCGACGGTGGCGGCGAGCGGCTCACTGCGGGGGCGAGTACGGGCTGCTCCCTCTCCTTTGTGGGTAAGGCGGGTGGTCGCCGCTCTCCCTGGCACGCAACGACAAACGCAGGCAGCGCCATTGTCTTCTGTATGCGACCTGCGGCAAGCTCCCGCCCATGACCGACTCGCTCGGCTTCCGCAAGAAATTCGGCGTGATCGCGCCGTCGACCAACACCTCCGTACAGCCGGAGTTCGAAGCCATGCGGCCACGCGGCGTCACCAATCATTTCGGCCGCATCCATATCCCCAACGATCCGATCCGCAACAATGACGACTTCAATCAGCTGATGGACAATATCCGCAAGCAGATGTTGCAGGCGGTCGATGACGTGATGACGTGCCAGCCCGACTATCTGATCATGGGCATGTCGTCGGAGACCTTCTGGGACGGGCTCGAGGGCAGCAAGAAACTGCACGAGCGGGTTGAGGCGCGGGCGGGCGTCAAAGTCTCGATGGGCTCGGACGCGGCGCGGGCGGCGTTGCAGCGTTACGGGGCGAAGCGCCTCGGCGTGCTCACACCTTATATGCCGGTCGGCGACATGCAAGTGCGCCGCTTCTTCACCGATTGCGGTTTCGAGGTCGTGCGCCTGAAGGGGCTCAATGCGCGAGCCCCGTGCTGATTGCGCATGTGCCGGAGCGCGAGCTGCGCGACGCCATCATCGAGGTGAATGGACCGGACGTCGACGCCGTCATCCAAGTCGGCACCAATCTCGCCATGGCGCGGCTTGCCGGCACCGCCGAGTTCTGGCTCGACAAGCCGGTGCTCGCGATCAATACCTGCATCTATTGGTGGTCGCTCCGGCAGAACGGTATCGACGACAAGATCGAGGGTTTCGGCTCGCTCCTGCTCGAGCATTGACGTCATCCTCAGTCCATCATTATTGGCGGCGACGATACATGCTGCCGCCGCTTCGGGCTTACGACTCGGGGGGGAATTGGCCGATCAACGTCCATTTGCCGTCCTGCAACTGGATCGCGTAGACCGGCTTTAGCGCGTCGCCGTTCGATCCGAACGAGATCGCGCCTTCGAGCGCTGGAAAATCTTTCATCTTGCGCAGCTCGTCCTTGATCGCGGTGCGCTCGGCTGCGAGCTTGGAAGGGTCGCCCGTGACCTTGGCTTGCTTCATCGCATGGGCGTAGAACAGCACGATGTCATAAGTTGCTGCGTCGAATTGCGCCGCGGTCGTGCGGTCGAGCCCGGCGGCCTTCGCACGCTTGGCGAATTCGCCCTGGAAGGCTTTGGCGCGGTCGTTGAGGTCGGCGTAGAACGTGGTCGGGATGGTGGTGCCGTCCCCGGCCTTGCCCATCTGCCGCCCCAACTCGGGATCGGCGATGGTGGAGCCGGCAACGAGCCGCCCCTTGTGCCCCTGGCGCCGCAACTCCTGCACCAGACGGATGGCCGGTTCCGGGCCTGACCCTACTCCGATCAAATCGGTCGGTTGGCCAAGGAGCTGCGAGACCTGGGCCGAGAAATCGAAGGCCTGGGTCTGGAATGTGACGCTAAGCTTCACGTCGGTGCCGGACTTCTTCATGATGCCCGGCAACACGTTCTCGCCCATGACCTTAGAGATGACGTCGTCGGTGGCATAGGCGATGGCCCCGGTCGCGATCGCGAGGTTGTTCTGCTTGAGCGCGCGCATGACGCGCTCAAACATGTAGCCCTCGTCCGAGGTGTTGCGGAACGCATATTGGAACGGCTCGGCCAGTTTCGGCGCCGACGACGCCATGGACATCGAGACGATGCCGGCCCGGTCGCCGGCCGGAAACACCACACGGCATTCGCTCGAGCTCAGCGGACCGATGATGGCCAGAACCTTGTCGTCGTCGGCGAGCTTGCGCACGCCAACCACTGCCTGATCGGGCTTGCCGGCGGTGTCGAAAGCAACGATGCGCAGCTTCTTGCCGCTGATGCCGCCGGCGGCGTTGATCTCGTCGATCGCCATCTGTGCCGCGATCTCATTCGTCTTCGAAAATGTCGCAAATGGCCCTGCCCCTGACGGCAGATAACCAAGCGGAAGCTCCTGGCAGGCCGCGCTCGCGGCCCACGGCGCTGCCAACGCCGCCCCCAGAATGGCGCCCGCCAATCTCGTTTTCATGGTGCTTCTCCTCTGTTTGATCGGATTGGATCGTCGCTCGAAACCGGGCGCGCCTCGCCGCACCGGTCGCGCGCGCGGCCGTGGCCGAGGTAGGCGGCCTGCAGCCCCCGATCGGCGAGAATGCGTTCGGGAGGACCTTCCATCGCAACCCGTCCGAGTTCGAGCACGTAGGCACGGTCGGCGAGCTCGAGCGCCCGCTGCGTGTTCTGCTCGACCAGCAGGATGCTTTGCCCGACCTCCCGATTGAGGCCACGGATCAGGGCGAATACGTCGTTCGACAGCCTCGGGCTCAATCCCAGCGAAGGCTCATCGAGCATCATGACCTTCGGTCGGGCGATCAGGCCGCGCCCGATCGCCAGCATCTGCTGCTCGCCTCCCGACAAGACCGAAGCTGGATGATGCCGGCGCGCCGCCAGATTGGGAAAGCGCTCATAGATATCGCGGATTTCGGCATCGACCGCGCGGTGATCGCGCCGGTGGAACGCGCCCATCAAGAGATTCTCGTGGATGGTCAGCGTCATCACGATGCGACGACCTTCGGGCACCAGGATCAGCCCGCTGCGCACCCGGACACTGGTCGGCCAATGGGTGATGTCGCGGCCGTCGAAGATCACAGTGCCACCGCACGGCTTGGCGAGTCCCAACACCGCGCGCAACAGCGACGATTTGCCGGCGCCATTGGCGCCAAGCACCGCCACGATCTCGCCCTGGGCGAGTGTTGCGGAGACGCCGCGGACCGCGTGCACGCGGCCATAGCGGACCTCGAGTTCATGCACTTCGAGCTGCACTGTGGCGCTCCATCGGCTCGCCGGCCGGCGCGCCGAGGTAGATCTCCTGCACCAAGGGGTTCTGACGGATGTCCTCGGGGCTACCCTCGGCGATCTTGCGTCCGAAGTCGAGCACGATGACGTCTTCGCACAGCGCTCCGATGAAATGCATGTCATGCTCGACAACCAGTAAGGTGAGGCCGGCGTCAGCACAGATTTTCTCGAGCTGCGCCTGCAGCGCCTCGGTTTCCGCCGGATTGAGACCAGCGGCTGGCTCGTCGAGCAACAGTAGCCGCGGCTGTGCCATCAGCGCGCGCACCAGCTCGATGTGCTTCTGCACGCCATAGGGGAGGCTGCCCACCGTCGAGCGCTCGTATTCAATCAATCCTGCGTCCGCAAGCGCCGCGCGCGCCGCTTCGCGCCAGCGATTGTGCGGCACGAGGTTGATCGGCTGCAATACGCCACCCAAGCCGCGACTGCGGCAATGTTGCCCGACCATGACGTTTTCCAGCGTGCTCAGATGGGGCATCAGCCGGATATTCTGGAAGCTGCGAGCGATCCCGTGGCCGATCCGCCGCCGCGAAGGAGTGGCGGTGATATCGGCGCCGTCGAGCAGGATGCGCCCGGCATCGACCGCGAACATGCCGGTGATCAGATTGAAAATCGTCGTCTTGCCGGCGCCGTTAGGGCCGATGAGCGCCGTCCGCACGCCCCGCCTGACGGTGAGACTTAACTCCTCGATCACGCACAAGCCGCCGAAGCGCTTGCTGACGGATTCAAGACGAAGGATGGGATCGATCATCGTCACCCGGCACGCTCCTTCGGCAAGCCGGGTGCAATCGCCCGGTGGCGCGGTTCGGCTCGAGTTAAGCCGAGCAGCCGGCGCAATTGCGCGCCAGTGATGAGCCCCTCCGGGCGCAACGCCATAATCACGATCACGGCAGCGGCGAACGCCACGTAGCGCCAGTGGGCGCTGGCGCGCAAGATTTCCGGCAGCAGCGTGAATACCGCCGCGCCCAATAGCGGGCCGAGCACGGTCTGGCTGCCGCCGAGCAGGACATAGAGCACGATCGTGATGCTCAGCGAGATGTTGAAATATTGTGCCTCGATGAAGCTGAAGTGATGCGCGTAGAGTCCGCCGCCGATCCCGGCGATGGCCGAACCGAGC
>VAZL01000968.1 GCA_005883445.1 Alphaproteobacteria bacterium
GTTCCCGAAGATCCGAAGGTCAGTTGGCCCTTGGCATAGGCAATCAGCTCTTCCAGGCTGCCGATCGGCAAAGAGCGATGGACCACGAGGATATTCTTCATCTCCGCGAGCATCGTGATCGGAGTAAAATCCTTGACGGGGTCAAAAGGTAATTTGGAGCCGTAAAGCGTTGCGTTGGCGCCGTGTGTCCCACCTGAGGCTGTGCCAAGGGTATATCCGTCCGCCAGCGCCTTCGCGACCAACTCCATGCCAATGTTGCCACCGCCTCCCGTCCGATTTTCGACGACAAAGGACTGTCCCCATTTCTGATTGAGTTGCTGCGCAACAATTCGTCCGATCGTGTCGATCGGACCGCCCGCT
The DNA here is from genome assembly GCA_005883445.1 of Alphaproteobacteria bacterium. Lineage (GTDB taxonomy): Bacteria > Pseudomonadota > Alphaproteobacteria > Rhizobiales > Xanthobacteraceae > VAZQ01. The sequence continues at coordinate 361 of VAZL01000968.1, forward strand.
TGAAATGGGACTACGATCCGAATGGATCGTGTCGGTGACCAGGTGTTTTCAGCCATCGAGCGGGTAGCGCCGCACGTTGAAAGAAGCAACGCGATAACGAAAACTGTTCTCTTCATCGGCGTTAAATTTGTTGCCGCATTCGCACAAAAGCGAGCATTTGACACGTATACGGAATAAACTTATCGTACACAATCCTGCATCGAAGCTAAGCTCGCGAAGACTCCCCGGATCCTGTGGGCGACCCGGCGTGAAGAAGGAGCGAAAGCAATGTCCAAAGGAAAGGAATTCGTCTTTTTCATCGTCATGCTGACCGTGATCGGGGCAGCGCCGCTCGGATGGGCGCAGACGCCGGTTCAGCTGAAATACACTCGCGTCATCGATTTGACGCTGCCAATCGAGAGCAACATGGAAGGAATCCCCGGGCTGAAGTCCTACGCGGAGAACCCTTCTAGAGTGACGGTCATTGCAGCCATCACGGAGGCGCAAAAGGAGTTGTTGCGGGCCGAAGGGATGACACTCAGCAACAATTTGGTGGTCAACGGCCGGTCGATGATTTCGGTCCTCTCCATCCTAGTACACAACGGGACCCACATCGATGCGCCACGGCACATGATCGACAAGGGATACCCGGTCGACGAAATTCCCTTGGGACAAGTCGCGAAGGAGGCAGTGCTGATTAACTTGCCGCACAAGGGCCCGAATTCGTCGGTGTCCGTGAAGGACATTCTGGATACTGGGGTAGACCTCGGTCCGGATGTCATTCCCGTAATCAATACGGGTTGGACGGAGAAGACGTGGGGCAAGCCTGAGTTCTGGGCGCAGATGCCCTATCTTGAGCCTGGCGTGGGTGAGCTAATGGCGAAGAAAAACGTCCCCGCGGTGGCGATGGATGTCTTTCCGGAAAAGGCAATCTGGAGGGGGATCAAACTCGATCCAGGTGAAGTGTGGGTCGCAAACCACCTCGCTCTGCTCGAGAAAGGCATTCCCATGATTCAGTTCGTAACCAATCTTTCGCAGATTGGGAAGAACAGGTTTGTCATGATTGCAGCGCCCCTCAAGATCAAAGGTGGAGACGCCAGTCCGGCACGTGTGCTCGCGCTCGCAGAATGACCCTGAAGCTCCTCGGCCGGTCCGCCGAAGTTTCGCTCGATCAACCCGTAATCGCCGACCGGACCAGACGCGATCCGATCGCGGTCAAGAAAGCACATCAGGGAATTGGCCTATGCATGCCGGCCGGCGCCTATCATGGCGCGTTCAAATCACAACACGGCTGTCTGCTCTGCGGAATCCATTACTACGACGAGAGCAAGACATAGCCATGCTTAGCTGCGGAGAACATCATCATGCTGGCGCCGGAAGAGAAGCTCAAGCTCGCGACGAAGCCCTACCTGGCCACTACGGCGCGTTTTGCAAACGGCGCGGACACGCCGCGCGATTTTCTCGAGCGCTGTCTCGCTGATCTTGCTGCGCTCGAGCCGAAGATCGGCGCCTTTGTGCATCTTAATCTCGAGGGGGCGCGCGCGGCTGCTGATCACTCTACTAGGCGCTGGCCCGAAGGCCGGCAGCGCTCCCCGATTGACGGCATGCCACTCGGCATCAAGGACATCATCGAGACCGCTGACATGCCGACCGAGAATGGCTCGCCGCTATTTGCGGGCTGGCGTTCCGAGCGCGACGGTGCCAGCGTCGCCGCACTGCGCGAGGCGGGCGCGGTCATTGTCGGCAAGACCGTGACCACCGAGTTTGCCGCCACAGAGCCGCGCGGCACCCGCAACCCGCATGACCTGCGCCGCACGCCAGGCGGCTCGAGCAGCGGCTCGGCAGCCGCGGTTGCGGCAGGAATGCTCAGCGCCGCACTCGGCACCCAGGTGATCGGCTCGACCATCCGCCCAGCCAGCTACTGCGGCTGCATCGGCTTCAAGGCGAGCGTCCGCGCGCTCAACCGTGGCGGCAGTTACGATGGATTGAGCCAGAGCGCCACGGGCGTGCTCGCCGCGACCTTGGAGGACGCCTGGCAAGTCGCCTACGAGATCGCGGTTCGCGCTGGCGGCGATCCTGGCTATCCTGGGCTGTTCGGGCCGGCCAGCGCGCCGGCACCTCGCAAGCCGCGCCGCCTCGCCTTTCTCGAGACGGCGGGCTGGGACGCCGCCTCGACGGGCGCGAAGGCGGCCATGGCCGACGCGTTGGCGCGGATCAAATCCGCCGGGATCGAGCTCGCAACAAGCCAATCGCATGAATGGCGCTGGCCGCTCAACACCTATCGCGAGCGGGACGCGAAAAAGCTCAGTCAGGCATTGCTTGATCGGCTTGCCGAGGCTGAACGTATGAGCCTCGATCAATACCGGGAAGACCTTGCCGAACGCGACAAAGTGCGCGCGAGCTACGCGGAGCTGGCGCCCGATTGCGACGCCTGCATTGGTTTGTCGGCCCCGGCGGCGGCGCCGTCAGGACTGGGCTCGACGGGGGATCCAAACTGCACAGTCCATACCTCGTTGCTCGGCATCCCCGCGATCTCGCTCCCCGTGCTGCAGGATGAAGGGCTACCACTCGGTCTGCAGATTGCCGGATTCGTCAATGGAGATGCCCAGGCATTCGCTACGGCGGCCGCGATCAAAGTATTGTTCTAGCGGGCGCCGAGCCGGCTTCCAGATAAACTCCTGGATTGAGAATGCATGCCAGCACGCCGGAAGGCCCTTCGACCCGGACATTCGCCCGATACTTCGGCTTGGAGGTGTCGGTAGGCTCATCGAGGGACGTTAAAGAGGGAGAATATTGCCATGCACGTCATCGGTCATGATCGTCGGGAGTTCATCGCGAAAAGTTTCTGCCTTGCCGGTGCCGCGAGCCTTGCCGGTTGCGGTCTGCGCAGCGCCGCCGCCCAGGCGCAGAGCGCGCCGCGGCCGATCGGCCGCTCGGAGCGCTACGAGGACTCGTTCATCACCGAACGCAAGCCCTTCAAATGGCCTGGCAACAATACGCTTGCGGTCTGGTTCGCGCCCA
>VAZL01000095.1 GCA_005883445.1 Alphaproteobacteria bacterium
AACGTCGTCAATATCGGCATTGGCGGCTCCGATCTCGGGCCGGTGATGGCGTATGAGGCGCTCAAGTACTACAGCGACCGCGCCATGACGTTCCACTTCGTGTCCAATGTCGATGGTACCGATTTTGTCGAGGCGACGCGCGACCTGGATGCTGCGGAAACGCTGTTCATCATCTCCTCGAAGACCTTCACCACGCTGGAGACGATGACGAACGCGCAAAGCGCGCGCGATTGGTCGCTGCGCGGCCTTGGCGGCGACACCAAGGCGGTCGCCAGGCATTTCGTCGCGGTTTCGACAAATACCGAAAAAGTCGCAGAATTCGGCATCGACACCGCCAACATGTTCGAGTTCTGGGACTGGGTCGGCGGGCGCTATTCCATGGACTCCGCTATCGGCCTGTCGACCATGCTCGCCATCGGCCCCGACCACTTCCGCGCCATGCTGGAAGGTTTTCATGCGATCGACGAACATTTCCGCAGCGCGCCATTCGGGCGCAATCTGCCGGCGCTCATGGGTCTGCTCGGCGTCTGGTACAACGACTTCTTCGGCGCGCAAACCGTCGCCGTGCTGCCCTACGACCAATACCTCAAGCGCTTCCCGGCCTACCTCCAGCAGCTGACGATGGAGAGCAACGGCAAGCACGTCACGCTCGCCGGGACGCCGGTCGACCATCAGACCGGTCCGATCTACTGGGGTGAGCCTGGAACCAATGGCCAGCACTCGTTCTATCAATTGATCCACCAGGGCACGCGGCTCATCCCCTGCGACTTCATCGCCTTCGCACAGCCGCTCAACAAGCTCGGCCGACATCACGATATGTTGCTGGCCAACGTATTTGCACAGACCGAGGCGCTCGCCTTCGGAAAAACGCGCGAGCAAGTCAAGGCCGAAGGCACGCCCGATTGGCTCGTCCCGCACCGGGTGTTCGAAGGCAATCGGCCGTCGAACACCATCGTGTTGGATCGTTTGACCCCAGCCGCGCTCGGAAAGCTCGTGGCGTTGTACGAGCACAGCGTGTTCACCCAGGGAACGATTTGGGACATCGACTCGTTCGATCAGTGGGGCGTAGAACTCGGCAAGGTCCTGGCCCAGCGCATCATCCCGGAGCTCGAGAGCAAGAGCGAACCCAAGCTAGGCCATGACAGCTCGACCAACAATCTGATCCGGCGGTACCGCAAGCTCAAGGACGCAATGTGACGACCAAGGCAATCAAGCTTGCTCCATCGATCCTCGCGGCAGATTTCGCCCGGTTAGGCGAACAGGTGGCCGAGGCCGAGCGTGCCGGAGCGGACCGCATTCATGTGGACGTGATGGACGGACATTTCGTGCCAAATCTTTCCATGGGCGCGGCGGTCGTCAGATCGCTGCGAAAGGTGACGCGCCTGCCGCTGGAGGCGCATCTGATGATTTCCAATCCCGATTTCTTTGTCGAAGAATTCGCGCAGGCAGGAGCCGATTCATTTCTGGTGCACTGGGAGGGAAACAACGATCTGTCACGCACCGTGCAATGCATCAGAGCATTGGGAAAACGCGTCGGCGTCGCCATTAACCCGGCGACGTCCGCGGCGGTTCTCGAAGAAATCATGCAGGAGGTCGACCAGATATTGGTCATGACCGTGAACCCGGGATTCGGGCATCAGCATTTCCTCCCGACGACTGTCCCGAAGATCGGGCGCGCGCGGGCGATGATCGATCGAATCAAGCCCGAGTGCGGCCTCGAAGTGGACGGAGGGGTCGATGCGACCACCGCCCCGCTGGCGGTTGCGGCGGGAGCCGATGTGCTGGTGGCCGGGTCGGCGATTTTCGACGACGGCGAAGGCATCGCTGCCGCCATGCAGCGGCTGCGGGCCGCGGTTCAGCGCTAATGGAGAAGGATGTCATGCAGCTTGCGATGATCGGATTGGGCAGAATGGGCGCCAACATGGTGCGGCGCCTAATCAAGGGCGGCCATGCGTGCGTGGTGTTCGACATGTCGCCGAAGGCGGTCGCGGATTTGGCGCGGGATAAGGCGGTCGGGGCCGCATCCCTCGTCGACCTCGTGCGCAAGTTGGAGAAGCCGCGTGCGGTCTGGCTGATGGTGCCGGCGGCCGCCGTGGACAAGACCATCGCCGACCTCGTGCCTCACCTCGAGAGCGGCGATATTCTTATCGACGGCGGCAACTCGTATTACGTGGATGACATCCGCCGCGCCCAAGAGCTTGCGCCCAAAGGGATCCACTACGTGGATGTCGGAACCAGCGGCGGCGTCTGGGGCCTGGAGCGCGGATACTGCATGATGATCGGCGGACCGGATGCCGCCGTGCGGCATCTCGATCCGATCTTCAAGACGCTGGCGCCTGGTGCGGGGGACATCCCGCGTACGCCCGGGCGCGAAGGCATCGGCGGCACCGCCGAGTTGGGCTACCTGCACTGCGGGGCGAACGGCGCCGGCCACTTCGTCAAGATGGTCCATAACGGGATCGAGTACGGCATCATGGCCGCCTACGCGGAAGGGATGAGCATTCTGCGCCACGCCAATGTCGGCGAGCAGCAGCACGCGGTCGACGCCGAAACGACGCCGCTACGCAACCCCGAACTCTATCGATACGACCTCAATCTGCGCGACATTGCGGAAGTGTGGCGGCGCGGCAGCGTCATCGCCTCCTGGCTGCTCGATCTCACTGCAACCGCGCTGACCAAGGATCCCGCGCTCACGAACTTTGCCGGCAGGGTCTCCGATTCCGGGGAGGGGCGCTGGACGATCAAAGCTGCAATCGATGCGGCCGTGCCGGTGCCCGTGCTCTCGACCGCGCTCTACGAACGTTTCAGCTCGCGCGGCGAAGCGACGTTTGGCGACAAGCTGCTTTCCGCCATGCGCTACGAATTCGGCGGTCACGTGGAGAAAACCGCGGGTTGAGCACAGGCATGCGTCAGGGCGGCCGGCGAAACCGGAGGTCGTCGCGTGAAGATCGAAGTTTATCCCGATGAGGATGTTGTCGCCCGCAAGGCGGCGGCGGTCATCGCTGCTGCCGCGCGCGCGGCGGTGACGTCGCGCGGGCGCTTCATCATGGCGGTCAGCGGCGGCCGCACGCCGTGGTCGATGCTGCGCGCATTGGCCGCCGATGAGCTGCCCTGGCCGCAGGTGCACGTCGTTCAGGTGGACGAGCGGGTCGCGCCGGCAGCCGATCCCGACCGAAACCTCGCGCATTTGCGCGCAAGCCTGCTCGATCGTGCGCCGCTGCCCCCCGACCACATCTACGCCATGCCGGTCGAAGCCGCGGACCTCGATCGCGCGGCCGAGCAATACGCCCTCACGCTGCGAGAGGTGGCAGGTTCCCCGCCGGTGCTCGACCTCGTCCATCTCGGCCTCGGCCCGGACGGCCACACCGCATCGCTGGTGCCCGGAGATCCGGTCCTCGACATCACGGATGCGGACGTCGCAACGACCGGTTCCTACCACGGCCGACGCCGGATGACCTTGACGTTTCCGACCATCAACCGCTGCCGCCTCGTGCTGTGGCTGGTGACCGGCGGTGAGAAGGCCGCGGCGCTCGTGCGCCTGCGCGAGGGCGATCGGTCCATTCCAGCCTCGCGCGTGCGTCAGGATCGCTCGCTGGTGCTCGCCGATCGTGCCGCGGCCGAACAGCTCGGCAATAAGGAAAAATTGGAGGCGCAAGAATGAGTGCTATGGCCAGCCCCGCGCTGAATTCGCCCCAGTCGATGACCGATGCGCAATTGGACCAATTGTCGATCAATTGCATTCGCACGCTGTCGATCGATGCGGTCCAACAGGCCAAGTCCGGGCATCCCGGCACGCCGATGGCGCTGGCGCCGCTCGTCTACACGCTCTGGAACCGCGTCATGCGCTTCGATCCGCAGGACCCGATT
>VAZL01000096.1 GCA_005883445.1 Alphaproteobacteria bacterium
ATGAGCCGGTGCGAGGCGCGGTGGCCGGAATGGACGTGGGTGTCGATGAAGCCGGGCGAAACCAGCTTGCCCTTTGCATCGATGACCCTGTCGACCTTGCCTTCAAATCCTTTGCCGACGTGGAGGATCCTGTTGCCCTCGAACACGAGTTCTCCGTCGCGGATGAGGGTGTGGTGCCCGCGCTCGCAGCCCACGATCCACGTCGCCTCGATTTTGGTGCGCATTCTTTCTCCACTCGACCGAGCCGGCAGACGTTAAAGCGCATTCCTGTGAAATGGAATCAGCGCGACGTTGTGCATCAAATACAAAAAATGCGGTTGATGCTTACTCAATAGCGAGGCCGCAGGAAGCTGCGGCCTCGCGTTTTGGAGCGCGACTGAAGGCAGGGCTTTCAGTCCACGAGCGCCTGATAGACGAGCCCTTTGAACATCTTGCGGTAATACGCGCGAATCGGGCTCGGGGCCTGGCTCATGTAGACGCCGACGATCTCTTCCTTCGGATCGACCCAAAAATAAGTGCCGGCGTAGCCGGCCCACATGAATTCGCCCGCCGAGCCCGCCACGCCAGCAACCCCGTCGCCTTGGCGCACGGCAAGGCCAAGCCCGAACGTATAGCCGGGCGTTCCCAGCAGAAGCTCACCCGGTTGGAACGGCGCTGCGATGCGCGTGCCAAGATGGTCCGACGTCATCAGTTTGACGGTGGAGCGGCTCACCACGCGCGCGCCGTCGAGCTCGCCGCCATTCAGCAGCATCTGTGCGAAGCGCAAATAGTCGTTGGCGGTCGAAAGCGCGCCCGCGCCACCGGAATCGTTCATCGGCTCCGCCGACACGTCGAGCACGCTGATCTTCTGGCCCGAGGCCAGATCGACCGGCAGCGGTTGTGCCAGGCGCGACATCTTTTCCGGCGCCAACCAAAAACTCGAGTCCACCATCTTGAGCGGCTTGAACAAGCGCTCATCCAAGACGACGGCAAGCCGCTTGCCCGACGCCGCCTCCACGACCCGGCCGAGAATATCGACGGCCATGCTGTACTCCCACATCGTGCCGGGCTGGTGAATGAGCGGCGCCTTGGCGATGCGCGCGACTTGCTCGGCCGGCGTCATGCCGCGGGAGTCGTATTCGTGGACGCCCGGCTGGGAGAACTTGGCCTCGACGTAGGCCGCCTTTACCGGCTCGTTCTTGGTGATCTCCGCATAGGCGAGACCGGCGCTATGGCGCAGCAGGTCCTGCACGATGATCGGCTTGGCAGCCGGCACATTCGCATAGGTGGTCTTGCCATCGGCACCGGTGGTTGCGACGCTCACCTGCATGTCTTTGAAGGCCGGCAGGAACTTGGAGACGGGGTCGGTGAGCTGGATGACGCCGTCTTCGACCAGCATCATCGCCGCCACCGAGGCAAGCGGCTTGGTCATCGAGTAGATGCGGAAGATCGAATCGAGCCTCATGGGCGTGTTTGCGCCCTTGTCTTGGGAGCCGATGGCGTCCGAATAGACGATCTTCCCCTTGCGGGCGACCAGGACCACCGCCCCCGGCAACTTGCCCTCGGCAATCTCTTTTTTGAGCATCGTGGTGATGCGCGCGAGGCGCTCCCCTGACATGCCCACCTGTTCAGGCGCTGCCGCGGCGAGGGGTTGGAGTTCGCGCGCGTAGACCGGCAGCGATACCGTCGCAGCGACCAGCAGCGCGGCCAACGCAGCCGTCGCTGCCTTTATTTTCCACCGAGACATGACGTTCCTCCCGTGACCGTTTCTGCGAGGACCGAGTTCGCTCGATCCGGCAACGATCTTATCTGACATCAAGAAAATTCGCGAAGCAACGCGTCATCGGCCGAACGGGCGGGCGACCAACGGTCAAATAGCCATCGGCTATGTGTTCGGTTGAAAAATACCACACGAAGAAATTCTTCAGAAAATCTCCAGAAAGTTTCCATCAAGGCTGAAGTTCGGCTCCAAGCCTTCCCATCCGATCTGGCGCTAAGAACCCGACTGCGCGCTAACGCAAAAGACCGACAATCGAATAGTATGGAGACCTTTCGTGGGCCAGCCCTTCCCCTCCCTGATCGTCGTCGCGGTGTTGTGTTGGGCGAGTTTGTGTAAGCCAGCCCTCTCGGAAGGTGTGCTGGGAGCTGGTTCGACGTTTGTGTATCCGGTTTTGGCCAAATGGGCGGAAGCCTACGAGGCCGTGACCGGGGTAACGATTGACTACCAAGCCGTCGGATCGGGCGTCGGCATCCGGCAGATAAAAAGCAGGACTGTGGATTTCGGGGCTTCCGATGCGCCGCTGCGTCCGGAAGAACTGGCCGCCGCGGGCCTCATGCAGTTTCCAATTGTCGTCGGAGGCGTGGTGCCGGTGGTGAACGTCGAAGGTATCGGCCCAGGACAACTTCGATTGACCGGATCCGTGCTTGCGGACATTTATCTCGGCAAGATTACCAAATGGAAGGCTGCGGCGATCAGTGATCTCAATCCGGGTCTGGCACTGCCCGATCAGGCCATCATTCCGATCCATCGCGCCGATGGGTCTGGCACCACTTTCATCCTCGCGGACTATCTGGCGCGGGTCAGCGCCAAGTGGCGAGACGAGATTGGTGTGAACACCGCGGTCGCGTTTCCAACCGGGATCGGAGCCAAGGGCAATGAAGGAGTTGCCGGCTTCACAGCTCGCACCAGAGGCGCCATCGGCTATGTCGAGCACGCCTATGCGATCCGGAGCAATCTTGCCTACGTTATTGCAAAGCCGGGACGGAGAATTCGTTGCTCCAGGCAAACAGGCGTTTGCGTCCGCCGTCGCAAACGCCGATTGGGCAGCCGCGCCCGCGCTGCGTGCGTTGCTTGCCCAGCAAAGCGGCAAGCAGACTTGGCCGATCACCGGCGCAACCTTTGCGCTTATCTACAAGCAACAGCAAAGGCGGCTCACGGCAATCGAGATGCTGAGATTCTTCGACTGGTCATACGGCGCCGGCGCCAAACTGGCGGATGAGTTGCAGTACGTGCCGATGCCCAAAGAGGTTGCTCAAATGATCGAGTCGGCGTGGGCTGAAGTGACGGATGCCCATGGCCAACCGGCATGGACGGAGCCGACGACAGCTAAGCATTGACGCTGGGCACCACCGATCGATGATCCGGTCCGGCCCGGATTTTACAGAATGGGGGAAAGGCCACATTACAATTCCGCCGATATGCCGCCGTCTTGGAAGGACCGGTTCGAGCGCTGAGTTCTCACCTCATGTGCGCTCGAGAAACCCGCGCCAAATTCGCAAAAATCGAAATTGGTGCCCCTGGCCGGACTCGAACCAGCACGATGTTGCCACCACCTGATTTTGAGTCAGGCGCGTCTACCAATTCCGCCACAGGGGCTTGACCGACGCGATCATAGCGGCGGGACGCAAGGGGTCAACGGCCCCATACCATTGCCGCTTTCGCATCGCTATATGGGTCGCAGGTCGATGGGGACAACGTCGATCCGGAGCAGGCGACGGCATGAGCGAGATGACGATCAGCACGATCCGGGCCCGTCCGGTGACGTCGGCGGCGA
>VAZL01000097.1 GCA_005883445.1 Alphaproteobacteria bacterium
CTTTCATAATTATGCCGACTACGCGCTCACCCCGCCGTTCCGTTGCGGTCTCGCACGGCTGCGAGAGCTCGGCCATGAACGGCGCTGCGCGATCATGTGCGCGGAGGCGGTGTGGTGGCGATGTCATCGCCGCATCATTGCTGATTACCTCATCGCCGCCGGCGAGACCGTATTCCACCTTGTCGGCAAAGATCGCATCGAGCCGGCGCGCATGACCGACGCCGCCACGCCCGGGCCGGACGGTTCGCTCACCTACGCCGCGGACACGGCCCGCTGAATGCAATCAATATGGTTTTCAGTCTTTGAGTTGGTCGGAGCGCCGAGATTTGAACTCGGGACCCCCAGTCCCCCAGACTGGTGCGCTAACCGGGCTGCGCTACGCTCCGACCGACGCCGAGAGTATAAGTTTGACCCGGATCAGTCGCAACAAGTTCAATATTGTGGGATTTCGCGATTGTCCCTTGCAGCAGTGCCCCCTTAAATTCAGGGGCTCGCGAATGTGAGGGCCGACATCATGTTCACAATCATCGCATGCGTTGCCGTCGTCGCCATTGCCATATGGACAGACCGGTTATCGGACAAAGAGATGGTCGGAAGGCAGCTGTGTTCGATGATGACCTCATTCGCCAGAGCATTGTTTTAGTTCGGCGAGACTTGCGATTGATCGCATGGGTGCTGGCTGCGATCCTTATCGTGCTCGGCATCATCGCCGACAGGATACGTTGACCAATTGAATGGAGAGTAGCGCAGCGATGTCACGTCCTGCGCCGGCGCCTGTGCATGCTCATGCGGGATCGGGCCGCGACATCCAGCGGATGAGCGGCATTGCCGGCAGCACCCAGCCGAGCCCCGCGACCACGTAATAGAGCGCCTCGATCACGCCGTTGGCCCTGACCAGCGGCGATTGCGCGAGCGCCATCGCGAGCAGCGCCCACGTCACCACCAGGAGGATGAGCAGGATCGCACCGATGAATTTGCGCAGTCGGATGGGCATCTTTCGCTCAATTGCGCCAACGCCCGCACGACGATATGGTCCGCCGCACTCGTGTCCCAATGGCGGCGTTCGCACTCCCTTGCGGCACGCGCGCGTGCGAACTTCGGACGCGAATGGACACTAGCAAACTTACGGGTCTTTTTGGATGTGAAGGTCCTCTTGCAAACTCGCCGCGAGGTCGTAGGGCCTTCAGATCCACACTGGCGCCAAACGAATGAACTTATGACCAGCCTCGCCCCGTCATCCGCGACTCGCAGCCGCGCCGTGCGGCTGTGGCTGCTGGCGGTCGCGGCCCTGATGTTCGTGACCGTGGTCGTGGGCGGAGCGACGCGGCTCACCGAGTCGGGCCTGTCGATCGTCGAATGGAAGCCGGTGACCGGCGTGATGCCGCCGCTCGATGCGGCCGCATGGCAGGCCGAATTCGGCAAGTACAAGACCATCCCGCAGTACCGCGAGCACAATGCGGGCATGAGCCTCGACGAATTCAAGACGATCTATTGGTGGGAATGGACGCATCGCCTGCTGGCGCGGCTCGTCGGCGCTGCCTTCCTCGTTCCGTTTCTGTGGTTCCTTTGGCGCGGCCGGCTCGAGCCGCCGCTGCGCGCGCGGTTGCGGTCGGCTGGTGGATGGTCGCCTCGGGTCTCGCCGAGCGGGTCAGCGTGTCGCAATACCGCTTGGCGTTTCACTTGACGCTCGCCTGCGTCATCTTTGCCGCCATCGTGTGGACGGCGCAGGGGCTCGCGCCGCGAGCGCCTATCGCCGCGCCGGCGCGCGTTCGCGCCGGCGCGGTGGCTGTCCTCGCGCTGGTGATCGTTCAAATCTATCTCGGCGCGCTCGTTTCCGGGCTGCGCGCCGGCCTCATCTACAACACCTGGCCGCTGATCGACGGGGGCCTTGTGCCCGAAGGCGCGCGCCTGTTCTTTTATTCGCCGCTGTGGCGCAATGTGTTCGAGAACACGCTCACGGTGCAGTTCGATCACCGCATGGCGGCCTATGCGCTCGCGCTGCTCGCGGTGCTGCACGCCGCCGACGTCGCGCGCACGCTGAGGGGAGGGGCCGCGCTTACGGCGGCACTCGCGCTGGCGTCGGCCGTCATCCTGCAGGCCGCGCTCGGGATCGCGACCCTCATCCACCAGGCGCCGCTCGCGTTGGCGCTGCTGCACCAGGCCATGGCGATCGTGGTGCTTGCCATTGCCGTCGTGCACGCCGAGCGCCTCGAGCGGCGTGCAGCGCGCGTCGGCGAGGCCGCGGGCGAGACCGTCTTGCGGCATGAGGAGCACGCGACGTGATCGAGGTCGCCGAGCAAGACGGCGTGGCGGTACTGCGCCTCGCGCATGGCAAGGTCAACGCCATGAGCATGGAGTTCTGCGAAGCGCTGACCGCGCGCTTTGCCGAGATATCCTCCGCGCGCGCCGTGGTCATGACCGCAACCGGGCGCACGTTTTCCGCCGGCGTCGACCTCGTGCGCCTGCTCGAGGGCGGTGCGCCCTACGTGCGCAAATTCTTGCCGGTTCTGAGCGAGATGTTCGCCACCGTCTTCTCCCACCCGGCGCCGGTCGTGGCGGCGATCAACGGCCACGCCATCGCCGGCGGTTGCGTGCTCGCGTGCGCCGCCGACAAGCGGCTGATGGCACGCGACGGCGGCCGTATCGGCGTGACCGAGCTCCTCGTCGGCGTTCCGTTCCCGCCTGCGGCCATGGAGATCATGCGCTGCGCCGCCGCGCCGCAATTCTTCGCGGACGCGATCTTCAGTGGCACGACCTATACGCCGGCGGAGGCCGTCGCGCGCGGCTTCGTCCATGACGTCGTCGAGCCGCAAGCGCTGCTCGAGCGCGCGGTCGCGGCCGCGAAAGCGCTCGCCGCGCTGCCGCCCAAGGCCTTCGCATTGACCAAACGGCAAATTCGCGCACCGGCACTAGAGCGCATGCAAAGCCCGGAGCTTGACGCCACCATCGCGCAAATTTGGACCGCGCCCGAGACGCTCGGGCGCGTTCGCGATTACGTGGCGCGCACGCTGCGCAAATCGTGAATGGGCCGTGCTGCAGGCGCGGTCCTGGTCATGCCCGTTCACGCCGCCAAACCCTGCTCGAGGTCGGCGATGATGTCCTCCTTGTCCTCGAGCCCGATCGAGAGGCGAACCACGTCGGGTCCCGCGCCGGCTTGGATCTTCTGGGCGTCCGTGAGCTGGCGGTGAGTCGTCGAGGCGGGATGAATGATGAGCGAGCGCGTATCGCCGATATTGGCGAGGTGGGAGAACAGCTTGACGTTGGAGACGAGCTTGACGCCGGCGTCGTAGCCGCCTTTGAGCCCGAAGGTGAACACAGAGCCCGCGCCCTGGGGCACGTATTTCTTCGCAAGATTGTGGTAGCGGTCGCCGGCGAGGCCCGGATAGCTCACCCACGCCACCTCGCGGCGGTCGACGAGCCATTGCGCCACCGCCAAGGCATTGTCGCAGTGCCGCTGCATCCGCAACGGCAGCGTCTCGATTCCGGTGAGGATGAGGAACGCATTGAACGGCGACAGCGCCGGCCCGAGGTCGCGCAGCGCCAGCACGCGGCAGGCGATGGCGAAGGCGAAGTTGCCGAAGGTCTCGTGTAGCACGATGCCGTGATATTCGGGCCGCGGCTCGCACAGCATCGGATAGCGTTTTTCGCGCGACCAATTGAAGGTGCCGCCATCGACGATGAGCCCGCCGATCGAGTTGCCGTGGCCGCCGAGGAATTTCGTGAGCGAGTGCACGACGACGTCGGCGCCGTAGTCGATCGGCTTGCAAAGATACGGCGTGGCCAAGGTGTTGTCGACGATCAGCGGAACGCCCGCGCTCTTGGCGATCCTGCCGACCGCCTCGATATCGGTGATGACGCCGCCGGGATTGGCGATCGACTCGATGAAGATCGCCTTGGTTTTCGGGCTCACCGCGCGCTCGAACGTACCGATGTCGTCGGGTTCGGCCCACACCACGTTCCAACCGAAATTCTTGAACGCGTGATTGAACTGGTTGATGGAGCCGCCGTAAAGCTTCTTCGCGGCGACGAGTTCGTCGCCCGGCCGCATCAGGCAATGCATGACCACGATCTGGGCGGCGTGGCCGGACGCAACTGCCAAGCCCGCGGTGCCGCCTTCGAGTGCGGCGACGCGCTCCTCCAGCACCGCGTTGGTCGGGTTGCCGATGCGCGTATAGATGTTGCCGAAAGTCTGCAGACCGAACAGCGAGGCGGCGTGGTCGACGTCTTCGAACACGAAGGACGTCGTTTGATAGATCGGCGTCGCGCGTGCACCGGTGGTCGGATCGGGCTGGGCGCCGGCATGGATCGCGAGCGTGGCAAAGCCTGGGATGCGGTCGGTCATGGCCGGTCCTCGTCCTACCGGGACCGGACGGTCCGCGGATCCTGACGTTGGTTTATCGAAGCGCCTCGGGGCGTCAAGGCGTCCGGCGGCCGCGTCTTGGCGTGGAGACGAATGCGGGAGAATTCGCTCGCGTCAGCGGCCGGGCTTTTCCGCGCGCACCGCAGCGTCGGTGGCGCCGCCCGCGAGCGTGACGCGGTTGAGCGCCATGCGCTGGATGCCACGCCCGAAGAGCTGCGCCTTCTTGGCGCTGAGAGTGCGGGTGTTGACGCCCATCCAGGCGATCTCCGACGATAGGCGGCCGTATTCGATCTTCGGGCAGCGGTTCATCACCACCTTGAGGCCGTTCGCCTCCGCGAATTTCGCGGCCTCGTCGTTGCGGATGCCAAGCTGCATCCAGATCACCTGTGGACGAGGCGTGAGCGCGAGCGCCTCCTCCACGATTTCGACGGCGTAGCGTGGTGCTCGGAAGATATCGACCATATCGATGGGCTCGGGGACGTCGGTGAGCTTGGCGTAGACCTTGCGCCCCAGCAGCTCCTGCCCGACGATCACTGGATTGACCGGGATCATGCGGTAACCCCGCTCAAGCAGATATTTGAAGGCGAAGTAACTCGGGCGGCTGGTATTGGCGGAGACGCCGACCATCGCGATCGTCTTCACGGTGTTGAGGATGCCGCGGATGTAGCCGTCGTCGTAGTTGTCGTGGTCCATGCCCGGCGCCTTTTCGCGCTGAACATAAGGAGCCCGCGGCGCTCGCGGAAGGGCGCCATTAGGCCGGAGCGCGGTGCGCGTCGGCATCTTCAAGCGGCGCGGCGAGAGACGCCCCCGCGCGCAGGCGCGCATTCTCCGCCTCAAGCGCCGCGATCCGATCCCGCAGCGCGGCCGTCGCCTCCTCGATTTCGGCCTCGGTGAAGCGCGCGACGATGTGCTGGGAGCAGTTCACGTCCCATGCCTCCACCGTGAACAGGATCGCGCGCTCGGGTCGCCCGTGATAGCCGCGATCGACGAGCCGCGCGAGCAATGCCGGGTCGTCTTCGACCATGCGCGCGCGGCCCCAGAGTTTGATCCGCCGTCGGCGCGCAAAGTCGAGCAGGAATACGTAGGCGCGATCATTCTCGGTGAGGTTGCTCAGCGTGATGTATTGGCGGTTCCCGGCATAGTCGGCGAAGGCGAGCGTCTTCTCGTCCAGAACTTTGATGAAGCCCTTCGGGCCGCCGCGGTGTTGGATATAGGGCGCGCCGCCGGCGGACACGGTCGCGAGGAACGCGGTATCGAGCTCGGCGATAAAGGCCGCAAGCTCAGGCGTCACGCGATCGGGGAAGCCCGCGGCGATGCGTTTCTCGTAGGCGTGCGCGGAGCCGCGCTCGGCCTGCGCTCGCCGGGCCGCCGCAGGGAAGACGATGTCGCTATTGTTGGTCATGGCGCGATCCGCCGAAGCGCAAGCGCGGCTGCGCCGGCTTGCGGGTGGGTTCTAATCGCGATTGCCGCGACGAACATGGGCCGTTTCAATAAGAATTATAATACGCCTTTATAGCAAGATATTATTGCGATATATGCAATAGATATGGATCGCATCGAGAGTGTCGCGATCTTCGTCGAAGTCGCCGAGCGGCGCAGCTTTGCGACGGCTGCGCGCCGGCTCGCTCGCTCGCCAGCCGCGGTCACCCGTGCGGTTGGGGAGTTGGAAACGCGGCTCGGGGTGCGGCTTCTCAATCGTACCACCCGCGCGGTCAGCCTTACGGAGGCCGGGGACCGGTTTCTGGCGGGCGCGCGCCGCGTGCTTGCCGATTTCGAGGAAATTGAACGGGCTGCGGCGGGGGAGGGTGCCGCGCCGCGCGGCGAATTACGCATCACCGCGCCGATCCTGTTCGGGCGCCTGCATGTGCTGCCGATCGTGACCGAGTTTCTCAGCCGTTTCGCCGACGTGTCGGTCTCGCTCAGCTTGATCGATCGGCCGGTCGACCTGGTGGAGGAGGGGCTCGACGTCGCGGTGCGTATCGGCGTGCTGGCGGAAAGCTCGGCGGTCGCGACCCGCGTCGGCGCGGTGCGTCGCATCGTGGTCGCTTCCCCCGGTTACGTGACGCAACACGGCACGCCGCTGGCGCCCGCGGATCTCGGCGCGCACGCCGTGGTCGCGTTCTCCGGTGCCGCAGGGGTTGAGCACTGGGTATTTCGTAACGAGTCCGGCGACACGGGCGTCGCCATAAGACCGCGGCTCGTGGTGACCACCGCCGAAGCCGCGCTCGACGCGGTGAGAGCCGATTTCGGCATCACCCGCGTGCTCAGCTACCAGGCCGCCGACGATATTGCCCGCGGTTCACTGCTTCGATTGCTG
>VAZL01000969.1:0-1148 GCA_005883445.1 Alphaproteobacteria bacterium
TCTGGATGAATTGGCCGCTGTGAACGAGGGCGAACCTACTCTCGGGCGCGAGCGCGCTATACTGACTATGGCTGACACACTTTCCTCCGAAGACTTGCAGCAATTCTCGACCCACGTTTCGCGTAGGCGCGTCGCGCCCGGAGCTGTCACGCTAGCCGTTGCGGGCGCGATCTCGCCTACCTTTGCGCAGTCAACCGACAGGAGCCCAAACATGCCGGACAACATCCGTTTTTCGAATCCGGACACCATGCAGAAGCCGCCGGGTTACAGTCATGTGGTGGAAGTGACGGGACCTGGGCGCACGGTCTATTTCGCCGGCCAGCTCGGCATCGACAAGTCCGGCAAGATGGGCGCCAATGCCCGCGAACAGATGGAAATCGCGTTCGAGAATGTAAAGGCCGCGCTGGCCTCGGTCGGCGCGAGCTTCGAGAATGTCGTCAAGCTCAACAACTATATTATCGACATTGGCACGAACATCGCGCATTACCGTGAGGTGCGCGATAAATACGTGAACACGGCGGCGCCTCCGGCCAGCACCACGATCGGCGTGCCGCAACTAGCACGTCCGGGCGCGCTGTTTGAGGTCGAGGCGATCGCCGTACTACCGCCGAAGTGAAACTAACCTCTCCCTGGAGAGCTTTTCCGCTTTGAAATCTCCGCGTTTTTGGCGAACGGTTGCTGACGAACGCGACCACCAACCTGCATCGCCGACTGCTTCATCATTCGATCACCTCGTCGGCGCGGGCGAGCAACGTGGCCGGCACGTCGATGCCGAGGGCCTTGGCGGTCTTGAGGTTGAGGATCGTTTCGTACTTGGTCGGCGCCTGCACGGGCAGATCGGCCGGCTTCTCTCCTTTCAGGACGCGGTCGACGTAGCCAGCGGCGCGCCGGAACTGGTCGAGAAAATCAGGCCCGTAGGAGACGAGCCCACCGACGGCAACGAAGTTGCGCTCGAAATAGATCGCGGGCAATTTGTGGCGAGCGGCGAGCGCGATCACCAGGTTGCGATGAGTCACAACGAGCGAACTGCCGCTGACAATCAAGCCGCCATTCGGTTTTCTCGCGAACGCCGAGATGCCGCGCTCGATCTCATTTGCGTCGCGCACATTCACGGGGCTTACTGCCAGTCCCAACGACGGCGCCGCGGA
>VAZL01000969.1:1224-2521 GCA_005883445.1 Alphaproteobacteria bacterium
TATTCGAACGTGGTGAAGCCGGTAGCGTTGCCGCCGGGCCGCGCCAAACTGTCGACATAGCCCGCGCCCACTGGGTCGGGCACGATCACAAACACGATGGGAACGCTACGGGTCGCTTCCAACAGCGGCCCTGTCGCCGCGCTGCCATTGCCCACGATGACATCCGGCGCCAGCGCGGCTAGTTCGCCGGCGTGCTTGCGGACGTCCCCTGGATTCGCGCCACTCCAGCGCAGCTCGATGCGTAGGTTACGGCCGACCTCCCAACCCGCTTGCTGCAAGCCTTGCAGCAACGCGGCGACCCGGGTTTGGCCGATCGCCTCATCCGCGCCAAACGTCATCAGCACGCCCACGCTTCGCATCCGCTCGCCTTGCTGCGCGCGCGCCGCGAGCGGCCACGTTGCCGCGCCGCCGAGAAGCCTGATGAACGAGCGACGCCTCATTCGATCACCTCGTCGGCGAGTTGCTGGAGATGCAAAGGCACTTCGAGGCCGAGCGCTCTGGCAGTTTTGAGGTTAATAGCGAGCATGAGTTTTGTCGGGAATTCGATCGGCAAGTCGCCTGGCTTCGCGCCCTTTAGGATCTTATCGACATAGGCAGCAGCGCGGCGATAATTCTCGCGCGCATCGACCCCGTAGCTTGCAAGCCCTCCAACCTCGACATCTTGGGGGTAGGCCATAATCGTCGGCAGGCGAGCGGCAAGTGCGAGCTGAACGATGCGGGTGCGCTCGGTCTGGAACAGCCCGTTCGCCGGTACAATGACGGCCTGAGGCCGCTGCTTAGCCAAACCGTCGAATGCGGGAGCGAGATCATCGGGCGTACGGGCTTCCTGGATCAGCAGCGTGACACCGCGAGCGCGGGCGGCGGTCTCAACTTGTTGCACCCATAGCGCCATCGACGCGCCCGCAGGATTGGCAAGGAAGCCAATCCGCGTTGAACCAGGAACCGCGTCGAGCGCCAGTTCGAGCAGTTTGGTGGCCACGCCCTCGACCGTTGACGCCATGCCGGTCACGCTGCCACCCGGGCGCGCATAGTTCACCACGAGGTTCGGGACGAGGAAATCGCTGATCTGCGGGCAAACGATCGGCAGGCTCGGCGCGACGCTTTGGACCGCAACCGCCGGGCTCGGGGAATTGGCAAAAGCCACATCCGGTTTGAAGGCGATCAGCTCCTGAGCCAGCGGTTTCAGCCGCGTCGTGTCGCCCTCGGCGTAGCGGTAGTCGATGTCCACGTTTTGGCTTGTGACATAGCCAAGGGCACGCAAGCCATCAACGAAGGCTGCGACGTTTTTTCTTTCGTC
>VAZL01000969.1:2556-3144 GCA_005883445.1 Alphaproteobacteria bacterium
GTGATGAACTCGCGCCGTCTCATGTCGGACATGGGCCTACCTCCTGCCGAGGAGTGACCACCAGCAACCGACGGACCCTGTTGTACGCGCAGCCTAATCGTAGAGTGCCTGCAAGTCCTTGGGGCAGACCTGAATTGTTCTGAATCGGGTGGGCGGAACTGCCTTCAACCAGACCCAGGATAGCACACGGCGAGCGGCTCGACGGACATCGCGGCGATCAGGCGCCCTGGGCGAGTTAGATGGCGCGGGCGTACCCGCGCCATCTGCGCTTTCTACTTTTTGCGTGGATCGTCAGCCGCGTCGACGTAATTGACCGCCCAAGGCCCAGCACCATGGACCTGAAGGATGGTCTCTTCCTTGGTCCAGGCGAAATGGTTCATCTTAGGTTGCATAATCGCGACGCCGCCGGCCGGTATAGCCTGGGTCTTGCTGGGATCGAGCTTGTCTCCCATGCCGATGTTAAAGGTGCCGGAGATCACAGTTACGTGCTCGATCGCGGGGTGCGAGTGCGCCGGAATTTTGAAGTCCGCTGGGAGCTTAATGCGGAAGGTGAAGGGCACTGCCTCATTCAGCGGTCCCTCAATGACG
>VAZL01000098.1 GCA_005883445.1 Alphaproteobacteria bacterium
GGCCGGATCTCGAATTCGTGCCTTACAATCCGCGGTATCCCGAACGCATCCGCGATCACGCCGGCGACTGTTTCGCGGCCATTCGTCAGAAAGATCTCGTGGTCCACCATCCCTACGAGTCCTTTGACGTCGTGGTGCAATTCCTGCAGCAGGCCGCGCGCGATCCCGACGTCGTCGCCATCAAGCAGACGCTCTACCGGACGTCGGCCGAATCTCCCATCGTGCGGGCGCTCGTGGAGGCGGCGGAAGCGGGAAAAACGGTCACCGCGCTGATCGAGCTCAAGGCCCGTTTCGATGAGGAGGCCAACATCCGCTGGTCTCGCGCGCTCGAGCGCGCCGGCGCGCAGGTGGTGTATGGCTTTATCGAGCTCAAGACCCACGCCAAGCTGTCGATGGTAGTGCGACGGGAAGGGGGAGCGCTTGCCTCTTATATCCACGTCGGGACGGGCAACTATCATCCGGTAACGGCCCGCATCTACACCGATCTATCGTTCTTCACTTCTGATCCTGTCATCGCGCGCGACGTCGCGCACATTTTCAACTACGTCACCGGCTACGCGGAGCCGGCGGGGCTCGAACGGATGGCGGTTTCGCCGCTCACGCTGCGGGACCGGATCTGCGAGCATATCGAGCAGGAAATCGCCCACGCTCGCGGCGGCCGCCCGGCCGCGATTTGGATGAAGGATAATGCGCTGGTCGATCCCGAGATCATCGACATGCTGTACGAGGCCTCGCGCGCCGGCGTTTCGGTCGATCTCGTGGTGCGCGGCATCTGCTGCCTGCGGCCGGGCCTGCCGGGGCTGTCCGAGAACATCCGGATCAAATCGATCGTCGGTCGTTTCCTCGAGCACAGTCGCATCTATTGCTTCGGCGCGGGTTACGGCCTGCCGCACCCCAAGGCGGCGGTCTACATCTCTTCCGCCGACATGATGCCGCGCAATCTCGACCGCCGCGTCGAGGTGTTGTGCCCGATTCTCAATCCGACCGTGCACGAGCAGGTGCTCGATCAAATCATGGTCGCGAATTTCAAGGACAATGAACAAAGTTGGAAATTACTACCTGACGGCACCTCGAATCGTTTAAAAGCGGCCGAGGGGGAGGAGCCCTTCAACGCTCACAAATACTTCATGACCAATCCGAGTCTGTCGGGTCGTGGCAAATCGCTCAAGGAATCATCCCCGCGTAGCCTTATACGCCGTATCGACCGCTCTTAAGCGGCGTCGCCCTGCCATGAATATCGCGCAAGGTCGTCTCGATTACGGGCCGCCGGTCGCGGTCATCGATATCGGCTCGAATTCCGTACGGCTCGTGGCCTATGAAGGCCTCACTCGTAGCCCGACACCCATCTTCAACGAGAAGGTACTCGCCGGGCTTGGACGCGAGGTGCAGACGACGGGCCTGCTGGCTGCCGACGCGGTCGAGAAGGCGCTCGCGGCGCTGCGGCGCTTTCGTGCTTTGTGCGACCGTCTGGAAGTCGCGCAGCTCTGGGTGATCGCGACCGCGGCATGCCGAGACGCCAAGAACGGCAAGATCTTCGTCGCCGAAGCGGAAGCCATCTGCCGTACCAAGGTCGACGTTCTTTCCGGCAAGCGCGAGGCGGAGCTCTCCGCGCTCGGCGTGGTATCGGGCTTCCACAAGCCCGATGGCATCGTCGGCGACCTCGGCGGCGGTTCACTCGAACTGACGGAAGTCCATGGGCAACGCATCAAGGCCGGTTTGACGCTGCCGCTGGGCGGGCTCGCACTGCAGGATGTTTCGTCGAAGTCGGTCAAGAAGGCGGAAAAGATCGTGCGGGCGGCGCTTGGAGACGCCCGCCTGCTCGAAGGCGGCAAAGGCCGCACCTTCTATGCCATCGGCGGCACCTGGCGCGCGTTGGCGCGGCTGCACATGTGGCAGACCGGTTACCCGCTCCACGTCATGCACGGCTACCTGATGCCGGCACGGGAAGCATTCGAGTTCTCCGGTCTCGTGCATCGGGTCGATCCCGAGATGCTTTCGCGGATCGAGGTGGTCACCGATGCCCGCCGGCCGCTGCTGGCCTATGCCGCGCTGGTGCTTGAAAACCTGGTGCGGATCGCGCGGCCGAAGGACATCGTTATCTCGGCGCTCGGCGTGCGCGAAGGCCTGCTCTATTCGATGCTCGACGCCGAGGAGCGCGAGAAGGATCCACTGATCGCGGCAGCGAGCGAGCTCAACGTGCTGCGCTCGCGCTCACCCGCCCACGGCGAGGAGTTGATCGCTTGGACCGACCGCTTCATTGCGTCCTCCGGACTGGACGAGAGCGCGGAGGAGCGGCGGTTGCGCCATGTGGCGTGCCTTCTCGCCGACATCGGCTGGCGAGCACACCCCGACTATCGCGGCGAGCAATCGCTCAACATCATCGCCAATGCTGCCTTCGTCGCCGTCGATCATCCGGGCCGCACCTTTATTTCGCTCGCTGTATTCTTCCGCCATGTGGGGCTCGTTGACGAGGAACTCTCGCCCCGCCTGCGCGAACTCGTCTCGACCCGCGTGCTCGACCGCGCCCGCGTGCTCGGTGCCGCGTTGCGCGTCGCCTACCTCGTTTCCGCCTCGACCACCGGCGTGCTGCCGAAGACGCCGATGGTGGTCGAACGCGGCCGATTGCTGTTGCGCTTCGATAACGGCTTCAAGGAGTTGGCCGGGGAGCGCGTATTCGTACGGCTGCGCCAGCTCGCGCGCCTCATCGGCCGCGAGCCGGTGATGGAGGCGGCGTGATGCGGCGCTCCGCCGGTCACGTCCCGTCGCATTAGCCATGCCGGCCTCGGGTCGAGCGCCAGAACACGGCCTCGTCCCTTGCGCCTTCGTGCGTTGAGGCAAGGACAAACGCAAAATGACGAGCCATCACAGAGGCTCCGGGGAGGGGTGCCATGCCGATATGGCAGAGATTGCTGATCACGTTCGCCGTCATGCTGCTGACGAGCTATCTCGTCGGACTGCTCTGGCACTGGCTGTTCAACTCGGATATCCCGAGTTACCTCAGCGGTGCCGTCGGCGGACTTAGCGCCGTTCCGACGTGGGAGTTCCTGCGGAGGATCCGTCCGAAGCACTAGGGCGATTTGCGAGCTCAATTCCACTTCGCCGGACTGCCGCGGCGCCAGTCCGCGCCCGCATCAGCAGTCATAAACTCTTCCGCCGCAGTGGCGGGGAGAAGGGTCATTCCCGCTCCACCGCCACCACGCGGCCTTTCTCGATCGCGAGCGAGAGGCGTCCGTGCTTGAGCGCGAGCGCCTTGTTGCCGAACAGCTCGCGCCGCCAGCCGGAGAGCGCCGGCACATCGGCCGTATCGTCGGCGGCGATGCGGTCGAGGTCATCGACGGTGGCGATCACCTTGGCGGCGACGCCATGCCGTTCCGCCGTCATGCGCAACAAAACCTTGAGCAGTTCCACCGTGGCCTGGCCATTGATCGGTGGCTTGGGGCGTTCCAGCCGCGGCAGCGTCTTCGGATCGCGTGCGAGTCCGAGCCGGACGGCCTCGACGATCGCCTCGCCCCATTTCGACCGCTCGAAACCCTTGGGCAGCGAGCGCAGCCCCGCGAGGCGCTCGGTCGTCGTCGGTGCCTGCACCGCGATGTCGCCGATGACGTCGTCCTTGAGCACGCGCCCGCGCGGCACGTCGCGCTCCTGTGCCTCGCGCTCGCGCCAGGCGGCGACCTCGATCAGCACGGCGAGCTCCTTGGGCTTGCGTACCCGCGTCTTCAGCCGCTCCCAGGCGTGCTCGGGCTCGAAGCGGTAAGTTTCGGGGGAAGTAAGCACCTTCATTTCCTCGCGCATCCAATCGCTGCGTCCCCGCTTCTCGAGATCGGCGCAGAGCGTGAGGTAGACGTCGCGCAGGTGGGTGACGTCGGAAACCGCATAGGCCAGCTGCGCCTCGCTCAGCGGCCGACGCGTCCAATCGGTGAAGCGATGCGACTTGTCGAGGTTGTCGCCGGTGACGCGCTGCACGAGTTGATCATAGGCGATGGAATCGCCGTAGCCCAACACCATGGCCGCAACCTGGGTGTCGACGATGGGGGAGGGGATGATGCCGGCCTCATGCCAGCAGATTTCGATGTCCTGGCGGGCGGCATGGAACACCTTGACCACGTTCGGGTCCGCCATCAGCGCGAAGAAGGGAGTGAAATCGATGCCGCCGGCGAGCGCATCGATGACCACCGCCTCGTCGAGGCTCGCCATCTGCGCGACGCAAAGCTGTGGGTAATAGGTGCTCTCGCGCAAGAACTCCGTATCGACCGTCACGAAGGGGTGCCGCGCCATGCGCGCGCAGGTGTCCGCGAGTTTCTTGGTCGTCGTGATCGGCTGCATGACGGCTAGATAGCGCAGACCGCTCGCTTTGTCAGGGGCACCGGCGAGGTCCCCGGGACGGGGGACTCGCAGGCGCGCATGCTAAATTCGATTCGATCGATGTTGCCCAGCCGGCCGGGCACGTCGCCGGCGCCCGCTGGTGGTTATTCAAGCTTTAACGTCGGGGCCTCACCTGACGCCGCGCACGCGCGGCATAAAGATGAACTCCCAAGGCGATGGCATTGCGGGGACCGGCACCTCGATCAGCGTCGGCCCATCGCGGCGCTTGAAGGCGCGCTTAAGGGCCGCCCGCAACTGTTGCGGAGTGCGCGCACGTTCGGCCTCGGCTCCGAAGCTCTGCGCATAGCGCACGAAATCGGGATTGGCGAGATCGCTCGCGATCAACCGGTTGCCGAACTGCTCCTCTTGGATGCGCCGCACATTGCCGAAGGCGCCATCGTTGAACACGATGACGGTCAACGGAATGCGATGGCGGATAGCGGTGGCAAGCTCGTTCGAGGTGAAGAGAAAGCCGCCGTCGCCCGTGATCGAGAGCACCGGCACGTCGGGGCGGGCGTGCTGCGCGCCCAGCGCGGTGGCGTAACCCCAGCCGAGATTGTCCTGATAGCCGGGCGAAAGGAACGTCCTCGGCTTGTAGACCGGAAGCAAGAGCCGTGCGGCAAAGCCGATCTGGGTGACCTCATCGACAAAGATGCCGTCCTCGGGCAGTTCCGCCCGAATCGCGTCGAGAAAGCCGATCTGCGGGGCGAGCTTGTCGAGCCGCCGGCGCATCTTGGCCTGCCGCTCCTCCATTTCCGCGTGGCGGGAGGGGCGCTCGTGCGCGCGCAGCGCATCGATCAGGTGACGCAAGATCGGCCCGGCATCGCCGATGAGGGCGACCGCGGGCCGCGCGAATCGTTCAGGCTCCTCGGGATCGGACGCCGACAACCACGTCGGCTTCGCCCCACAACTCGCGGCCGAGCGGCAGCGTGACGCTCAACGGATCGCGGCTGTCGAGCACACCGCGCCCGCGCCGATAGGCGAGCACCGGCGCTTGCAACAGCCGCGACAGCTCGGCGACCTCGGTCGCCGCATCTTGCGCGCCCCCGCCGGCGACGATCAGTGGGCGTTTGGCGGCGGTCAGAAGCTTTGCGGCCTCGCCGATCGCATCCTCATCGATGGGCTGTGGCGGCACGGGCAGGACCGGCGGCGTCACCGCCGCAGGCGCGCTGCGGCCCCAAACGTCGATCGCGCACTCCAGCGCGGCCGGGCCGGGCCGGCCCGTGGTCATGGCGCGAAAGGCTTGCGCCACGAGCGCGGCGGCCTGCGTCGGTGTGCGGATGCGCGCGCGGAAATCGACCAGCCGGGCGATGATGCCGGCCTGGTCGCGAATCTCATGCAGATGTCCGAGTCCTCGGCCGATCGCGGATTGCGAAATTTGCCCGATCAGCGCAAGCACCGGTGCGTTCATTCCGTAGGCCGTGAGCAACGCAGCCGCGGAATTGAGCAGCCCCGGTCCGGGCACGACCGAGTACACTTGCGGTTTGCCCGTGGCGAGCGCCGCGCCGAGCGCCAGATAGGCCGCGCCTTGCTCGTGCCGCGTGTGGACGGTGCGGATGTGGTCGCCGGCCTTGAACAGCGCGTCGAACAAGGGATCGTTGTGCACGCCCGGCAGCGCATAAACCGTGTCGATGCCGTGGGCGATGAGCGCGCCCACGGTTGCTTCGGCCGTGGTCATCCGCACGGCCATGTCGGCGGGGGATGGCGTGGAGTGCTTCGACTTGCCCATGACGCTCGAAAACTGAGCGGCCGAGTGTGCAGATCGCGGGCGTGCTGTCGAGGCCCCGGCGCCATCATCATGAGGCGACGCCGCGTACGAAACGGGTTTGAACCGTTCGCGGCAGCTGGCCGACTAAAGGCCGAACGCGGTGGACGAACGAGAATAGAAGACGGCTATGATGAGGAATGTCATCATTGGCGCCACCATTTTCGCCCTCGGGGTGATCGTCGCCGGTTCGCTCGAGTCTTCCAGGATTGCGAGCCCCCGACCCGTTGCTACTGAAGGGCGCAGCGCGCTCACGACCGAGCGCAACCGGCAAATCGGTTGGCGGCATGATCCTTGGCGGCATGATCCCTGGCTCTGGCAAGGAGGAGCAGCGGCGCTGCACCTGACGCGGATGCCGGCGGTCACCACCGGGAACTAGCCGCTCGCTAACAACCGCGGGAGCCGCCTCTCCCGGGACTCGTTAGCTGTGGCGGTTCGACCGTCGCGTGGTCTTAAGCTTTCCCGTTCTTGACAAGCGCGCCCGCGCGTGTGCCTTTCCGCGCGGCACCGAGGCGCTTGAAGTCATCCCATGCACCGCTATCGCACCCATACCTGCGGCGTTCTACGCGCAGATGACATCGGCAAGGAGGTGCGGCTTTCCGGCTGGTGCCACCGCATCCGCGACCACGGTGGAGTGTTGTTCATCGACCTGCGCGACCATTACGGCATCACCCAAGTGGTGGCCGACCCCGACTCACCCTGTTTCAAGGACGCCGAGAAGCTGCGCTCGGAATGGGTGGTGCGCATCGACGGCAAGGTGCGCAAACGTCCCGGCGGCACCGAGAATCCCGACCTGCCGACGGGCGCCATCGAAGTCTACATCAACGAAATCGAGGTGCTCGGGCCCGCCGGCGAGCTGCCGATGCCCGTGTTCGGCGAGCAGGAATACCCGGAGGACATCCGGCTCAAATACCGCTTTCTC
>VAZL01000970.1:0-1366 GCA_005883445.1 Alphaproteobacteria bacterium
CTCGGCGTAAACGCACGTAACGTCAAGCAATATCTTAATTTTTTGATGGCCGCGCGCTCACGTTCTATTCAAAACATTGTGCGTTGCACGTGCGAGCTCTCCCTCGCAAATGTCGGTCGCGTGAGAGAGATCAGCAAGGAGAAAATCATGAAGACGCTATTTGCTACGCTCATCCTCGCGATGGCGATCGCTTCCCCGGCGCTGGCGCAACGCGCCCAGTCCGCGCCGAAGCAGGGCTACCAGCAAAACGGCTACTACAACGGCTACCCGCTGAGCGAGTGGTACCGCACCGACGAGTGGTAACGTTCGTTCGGCTGCTGGAATTGCGAAGGGGCGGACGCTTCGTCCGCCCCTTCGCGACATTGCACACCCGTTCGCGATTGCCACAACATGCCGCCGGCAACGGCGCGCGTCGGACCGCAGCCGGGCCCTGTGAAGTTCGCGACGAGACTATTTTAATTTCACCCGGAGCGGTCGGACTTCGAACGTCGGATCGTTGCGGTCGCTGCTTTGGTCGCGGGCGCCGCACCCCGCGTGCCGACGCAGCTGTTGCCTCAAATCCGTCAACTCAAGTTCAAACTCGCCGTGAATAGCTCGATGCGGCCACGGATCATGATGTTGAAGGGGACGGTGATCCGGTCCTCGGTTTCGTCGGCCGTGCCCTGCTCCACCGCGTGCGGAACGTGGCTGGGCCATATCAACATCCGGCCCTTCTCCGCCGGAATGATGATAAAGTCCGAGTTGAGTTCGTTCTTTGCCGTATACCTGGGCTCAAAATTTTTCGTGAATTTGCGCGGCGAAGCGAACAGCGTCGGCCCGCAATTGATGGGCGTCTTGATATAAACGAGACCGCTTAGGAAGCAGTTCGGATGAACATGGATGTCCTGGCGATGATTTGGATGAGTGATGTTCGCCCACATGCTCGTGATGTAGTGCGAACCCCGTTTTACCGCGAAGGCGTCCAGCACCTTCCCGGTTTCCCCCATGATCACGTCGACCAGCTCTTTCATCTCGGGTAGATCGTAGAGGTCGTCCGGCGACATCCATGCGGGGCTCGCCCCTTTGGGAGCTGCCCTGCCCTTCCCCGATTTCTGCAGCTCGCGAACTTTTTTCTCAACCCGATCGCACACGCTCATGTCCGGCAGCTTTCCCATAAACATCGGAGTTGGGAAAAGCATGAACATTCGCTTTTCAGTCAGTTCGGTTGCCGTGGCCGCGGGAGGAGTGGAAAGCATCGGAGTTTCGCTCTGGCCGATGGGTTGGGGGACGCCAACCAACATGGATCAGCGCGCGGGGTCGATCAACCCCCCAGTTAGGCGTTCAAATCAACGGGTGTATGTCCGAAAACGGATCGATGCTGCTCAAA
>VAZL01000970.1:1395-2326 GCA_005883445.1 Alphaproteobacteria bacterium
GTGCGCGCGCGTCAAAGATCTCGGCCCGCGCGATGATCGACCACTGACGGAATTCGGCGCAACATCACATTCAGCCGAGTGCGCGAAACCACGATATAGCCCAGCGACGCGAGCAACGAGAACAGGTCGATCGTCCAAGCGGAGCGCGCGTCCTCCAATAGAATGAGGCGGGGCCACATCGATTTCGGGGCGTCGCGGAAAAACGGCGCCAGGACCACGTCCTCTGCGCCCTCGACATCGATCTTGATGGCGTGAATCGCGTCGATTCCTCCACGGTGCAAGAGCTGCAACAACGTTTGAGCATCGACGGTGGGAGCATCTCGCCCGGCGGATTCGACTACACGGGTGCCGCCGCGGTCGCGTCGATCGACGTCCAGGGCAACCTTGCCGGCCTTGTCCGCCAAGGCGACAGCAGCGATGGATATGGGCACGCCGGGATTGATCCGGATATTGAACGCCAGGCGTGACAGATTTTCAGGGTCCGGTTCGACCGCAAGAATGTGGGCGTTCCGAGCGGCACGGGCCGCGACGAAGAACGAGAACAGACCGACATTGGCGCCGATATCGACAAAGACGAAAGGGGACCGGTCGGCCTTGGCCCGGTCGATCTCGGCGGCGAGCTCGGCCCGTTCCGCGGGTTCGTACATCTGCGGTGTGAATAATAGGTTCTTCTCACATCCGTTGTCGCGAGGATGAAGACGTAGCCGTAACCCCCAGCGAACGACGTCCAAAGCGCCGTCGGGATAGGCGAGCCGCATGGTGACAAGCCTGCGAAGCGCTATGGCGAGGCGTAACCCAAGCCAATTGTCCGGCAAACGACTGGTCGACGCGATCACAGCGCGATCGAATGATCCAGGAACAAGAGCGCCGAAGGAGGAGGGTTCGCTTTCGGTCGATCCTGCCGTCGGTGAACTAGTCATCGCAAGCGCTT
>VAZL01000971.1 GCA_005883445.1 Alphaproteobacteria bacterium
GTGATCGCGGGTTTTTTGTCAGCTTTGATGATCAGCCGAGCCAATACGCAGGTCTACTATAACTATCCGGCGTGGGACCGGCTTAGCGACCAGGCCCGCGCCATGTACATTGCGGGCGCTTACGATTCCCTTGTCAGCATCGCGTCTCCCGATACTGCGTCTACCTCTCGGCACTATTCAAAGTGTGTGAGCGGCCGGCTCCCGGTTGAACAGCTTGCGAAAAACGTCCGTACATTCGTAGCAGCGCGCCCAGATTTGCAGAACAAACCAGTGCAGGTAGGGCTGATTAATTATCTGATTGAGCTTTGCGGCGTGCCTCCGAATTAGGGAGCGCTTTCGTGGGGCGAAGAAGCGGATTTTTCAAGTAGTCCCCGCTCCATCGACGCATCCGATGGCGCGGAGATCGCTGCACTGCGGGATTCGGTCCGGGCTATGACCGCACTGGGTCAATCACGTTAGACCAACACGCCCGACGAGTTCGCGAGATGCCGGCTTCACCTCCAATTGCGTCCCAACTTTAGCGCCGCAGCAAATCGACGCGGAGTGCCGATTCTGTTGCAAAAGTCACCGCGGAGAAGCTGTAGAATAAAAATGCGCAACAATCGAATCGGGGTGAATGGATTCTTGAATCAACCTTGCGCCTTGATCCCTGATCTTGAATCAATCATGCGCGCTCGGATGCGCAAAATCGTTTTGCAACACAATCTTGCCCATTAGCAGACATCGGTGCCGCTTCCGCAGCCTTTGCAGAAGACTCACCGTGCCTTGAGCCCATTGCCTCTTTTTGTCTCGACTCTCTTTGGGTAAAATCGCAGAATTAGAGCGACCGAGACGCCACCCCAAAGCGCGACGGTCGAACGTGGCTTTTGCCCGATCTGCGGAAGCCAAGTGACGGCGAAATTGGAACGGCTTCCGGATATCCTCGGCTTGCAGGCGGGAAGCTTGGACGACCCATCGATCTACCGCCCGATGATGGACGTCTTCACCTCCAGCGCGCAGCCATGGGATCATATGGATCCCAAGGTGCAAAAGCATACGCACGGCCCGCCGCTGTGATCTGCCGAAACGAGTCGTCCGCTTCGTCGTGCCATTCGCGGCGGGCGGAACGACGGATATTCGCTTGACCCGTTTCCGCGCGCCATGTGTGTCAAGGTGGCCTGTCAAGGTGTCAAGGCGTCAAGGCTAATTTCCATCGCGCGGCTGTGGCGCCCCTCGCCGCCCCCGCGTGACGACAGCCCCTCTACTGGTCGCGGGCACGCTGCCATTTGGCTTTCGCATACCCCAAGCGATTGCTAGTGTTTATGATGATCTGAGGTCATCTGGGAACGTCGGCCAAACAGTACCAGCCGTAGAGGGATGAGAACAAATCTTCGGAGGTGAGTTTCGGCCGAGTTTTGCTGCAAGTCAGAGGCGACAGTGGCATGAGGGGAAAGGCAGTGGCGGCAGCATCGCTGCCACTGGCCACCGGCCTGCTGGCCTTAGCTGGCAGCGTGCTGGCGATGCCAGCGTCGGCACAACAATTCTCGGCTGCTGAGATCGCAGCCATGAGGGCGGACTATAAGCGTCCACCGCCGCGCCCGGTTGAAAACCAAGCCCTCATCGAACTAGGTCGTTTGTTGTTCTGGGATTCACGGATTTCGGCGTCCGGTAAGACGGCGTGCGTTAGCTGTCACCTGCCCCATCTCGGCTGGGCGGTGACCGACCCACGCAGTCTCAACGATTCCGGCAAGCTCACCTCGCGAAAGTCCCCAGCGCTGATCGGTATCGGCTACCTCCGTCCGGGAGTGCCGAATGGTTGGGACGGGCGCAATGCCACGCTTGAAGCT
>VAZL01000099.1 GCA_005883445.1 Alphaproteobacteria bacterium
TCCTGCACGTCGATCTCGTGCGTGAGATTCCCGAGGCGAAGAAGCCCCGCCAGATCCCAATCGGCAATGGCCAGGCCAAGGTGGTCGAAGTCAAGGCTGCGTAAGCTCAGCTCGATCCGAGGGAGCGCCCCGGTTTCCGGGGCGCTTTCATTTTGCGGATCTCACTCGTAGTCATACTGCTCCGCGGGCGTCGCCGCCGGATTGGTCGGCGGGGTGACGGCACCCGGCGTCTCGTTGCTTTTGGTTTCTTTGGCGCCGTCTTGGGGCGCCCGCGCACCGGGAACCGGCGCAGCGGGTGGCGACTCCGTCGAGGCCACCTTCGGCCGCGGCCGCGGCAGCGGCGGTCCGGCCTGCACGGTGGGCTCGTGCGGCGCGCCTGCCGGGCGTCCTGCCGCCGATCCACCGACGCCGGGACCGTAGAACTCCGGACCTTCGATGCCGTTATCGGGAATCATGGCGACCGGCCGTGGCGGCCGTCCGTATGGAGGCCGCAACAGCGGCATGGCATAGCGCGGCTCCATCAGCGGTATGACTTTGACGATGCGCCCGAGGCGGGCGTCCACGATCACCCGAACTTCTTCACCGGCCTCATCGATCGCGCGCACGGCGTAGGCCTGTCCGTGACGGACTGGGCGACCGAGCGGCTCGAGCCCGGTCGAGCGCACGATCGCGGCGACCTCGTAGGGCGGCAGTATCATCACCTCGCCCGGATAGACGGTGCCGGGGTAGGGAGGCGGAACCGGTTGCGCCAATCCAGCTGACACCGCCGCAAGCGAGAATGCGACGATGCTCGCGCAAAGTAGAACTCGCTGTTTCAAGACACGATCCCCGATCGGATTACCTGCACGCCCGAAACGCACCACGGTCGATGACCGCATGGCTTGTCCGCGTATGCCTGCAACGATAGCCGGGAATTGGGCGTAGCTTGGGCGTCGGCATGGCATCAAAAAGCACGTGCGATCGCCACAAGACGATCGACCTCGTCCGCAGTGGTGGCAAACGAGGTGACGAGGCGCACGAGCGTTGCATCGCGCGCCAACGCAACGCCGTTGGGTAGGGCATCGGTGGTCCACGGATAATAGCTCGCGCCGGCCGCCTTGAGCCGCGCGTCGATCTGCGACGGCAACGCCACGAACACCTCGTTCGCCTCGACCGGCCACACCGGGACGATGTTGGCGGCAGCAAGTCCTGCTGCAAGCCGATCCGCCATCGCATTGGCGTGGCGCGCCAGCTCGAGCCACAGATCGTCGGCGAGATAGGCTTCGATCTGGGCGGCGAGGAAGCGATGTTTGGACAGGAGGTGGCCGCCGCGCTTGCGCCGCTCCGACATTTTTGCGCCCCGCGCCGGATCGAAGAACACCACGGCCTCAGCGGCAAGCGCGCCGCCCTTGGTGGCCCCGAACGATAGGGCGTCGACGCCCGCCATCCAGGTCGCTTGCGCCGGCGAAGCGTTCATGCGCGCGATTGCATTGCCGATGCGCGCGCCGTCGACGTGCAGCGCGAGCCCGCGCGCGTGTGCGATCTCGGCGAGCTCGCGGATTTCCTGCGGCCGGTAGATGGTGCCGGCTTCGGTCGCTTGCGACAGCGAGAGTACCGCAGGGCTGACGTGATGGGGCCCGCCCCACGGCCCCGCATCGAGCGCGCGCCGTAGCGTATCGGCGGTGATCTTGCCGGCTTCCCCGGCAAGGCCCACGAGCTTGATCCCACCGCCGAAGAATTCGGGCGCGCCGCATTCGTCGGTTGCGATGTGCGCCTCGTCGTGGCAGAGCACGGCGCCCCAAGGCGGGGTGAGATGCGCCAGCGCGAGCGCGTTCGCCGCGGTTCCGGTCGGCACCAGGAAGACGGCGACCTCGCGCTCGAAGATTTCGGCGAATCGCGCCTCGACGCGTTGCGTCCAGGGATCGCCGCCGTACGCGAGCGCCGCGCCCGAATTCGCGCGCGAAATCGCGGCAAGGATCTGGGGCGCGATCCCGGCCGCGTTGTCACTTGCGAAATTCATGCTACCTCTCTGGCGTTGCTTCAGGGAAAGATGCCGCGCCTCCGGCAGGCCTGGACGACCCCATCCCGCCGCGGGACCAGCGAAAAGTGTTCAACCCATGCAACGCTTGCCCGATGATGCCCGCGGATCGGCCGGTGAACTCGGTTCAGGCGCGCCCGCGCGCGAACTTGCTCCGATGGCTTTTTAGGCACGGACGAGGAAACTTCGAACGCAAAAGTTGATTTTCTCGATAGGCGAACTCTTGCGTTCATGATTAGAATTTGGCAGGGTAAAGTAGGACAGTATTGCTGTCCCAATTGGCGACCCGCCTGATCCGCGGCAGGCTTGTCATCCCGGCCACACTGGACGGTGATAAGCGGGGCCATCGGGCAGCGCGGGGCTGCCTGACACGAGCGGCCATACGCGCCGGAGCCGAAGCGCGGTAGCGAGAAGGCCGCCAATGACCAGCGGTGTCCTTGGGGCCGTGACGCCGATCGGCGCTGCGGACGCGAGCGATGCGCCAAGCAGCAAACGCTCCCTCAGCGTTTGCGCCGGCGAGAGGCGAGGACAAGGATGGGCGCGGCACGACATCGCGCAAAGGGACGAGGTGAGCGGGTCGCGCCGAGCGCGCGAGCGCTTGGCTTTGGCGACAGCACGGATCCGGGACTGCCGCCGGCGCAGGGCCTTTATGATCCCGCGCGCGACAAGGATTCCTGCGGTGTCGGCTTTATTGCCGACATCAAGGGCAGGCGGTCGCACAAGCTGATCGAGGACGCACTCGCCATCCTCTGCAATCTCGAACATCGCGGGGCGGTCGGCGCCGATCCGCGCGCCGGCGACGGCGCCGGCATTCTGGTGCAGATCCCACACAAGTTCTTCGCCAAGAAGGTGGACCGACTAGGCTTCAGCTTGCCCAAGCCGGGAGAATATGCGGTCGGCGCGCTGTTCATGCCGCGCGATCCGGACTGGCGACAGGTGATCCGCGACATCTACTCCCAGATGATCAAGCGCGAGGGCATGACGCTCTTGGGCTGGCGCGAGGTGCCGACCGACAACTCGACGCTCGGCGAATCGGTGAAGCCGACCGAGCCCGTGCACCTGCAGGTGTTCATCGGCCGCGGCAAGCGGATCAAGAGCGAAACCGAGTTCGAACGGCGGCTCTACATTCTGCGCAAGTCGATCTCGCACGCGATCTATACGCGCAAGGAGCGCAGACTTTCCGGCTACTACCCGGTGTCCATTTCCTGCCGCACCGTCGTTTACAAGGGCATGTTCCTGGCCGATCAGCTCTGCACCTATTACCCGGATCTCCACGACAAGGATTTCGAGAGCGCGCTCGCGCTCGTGCACCAGCGATTTTCCACGAATACGTTCCCGACGTGGTCGCTCGCGCATCCCTACCGCATGATCGCTCACAACGGTGAGATCAATACGCTGCGCGGCAACGTCAATTGGATGGCGGCGCGCCAGGCGTCGGTATCCTCCGACCTGTTCGGCGACGACATCAACAAGTTGTGGCCGATCTCCTACGAGGGGCAATCCGACACCGCCTGCTTCGACAATGCGCTCGAGTTCTTGGTGCAGGGCGGCTATCCGCTCGCGCATGCGGTGATGATGATGATCCCCGAGGCCTGGGCGGGCAATCCGCTCATGGACGAGGAGCGGCGCGCCTTCTACGAGTACAACGCCGCGCTGATGGAGCCGTGGGACGGCCCGGCCGCGATCGCCTTCACCAACGGCCGCCAGATCGGCGCCACCCTCGACCGCAACGGCTTGCGCCCGGCGCGCTATTTCGTCACCCGCGACGAGCGCATCATCATGGCCTCCGAGATGGGCGTCCTGCCCATCCCCGAGAAGGACATCGTCACGAAGTGGCGGCTGCAGCCAGGCAAGATGTTGCTGGTCGATCTCGACGAAGGCCGCCTCATTCCCGATGAAGAGCTCAAGGCGACGCTGGCCAAGAGCCACCCCTACAAGGAGTGGCTCGAGCGCACCCAGATCGTGCTCGAGGATCTGCCCGCCGCGCCGAGCGAAGCGGCATTGTCCAATCTCACGCTGCTCGATCGCCAACAGGCCTTCGGCTACACCCAGGAAGACTTGCGCATCCTGATGTCGCCGATGGCGATTCAAGGCGAAGAGGCGGTCGGCTCCATGGGCAACGACACGCCGATCTCGGCGCTGTCGGACAAGCCCAAGCTCCTGTTCACTTATTTCAAGCAGAACTTCGCGCAGGTGACCAACCCGCCGATCGATCCGATCCGCGAGGAGCTGGTCATGAGCCTGGTGTCGATCATCGGGCCGCGGCCGAACCTGTTCGACCTCGAGGGCACCTCGCACCTCAAGCGCCTGGAAGTGCGCCAGCCCATCCTCACGGACGCGGACCTCGAGAAGATCCGCGCCATCTCCGAGGTCGGCGACGGCCATTTCAAATCGCGCACCCTCGACACCACTTGGCCGGCCGAATCGGGCGCCGCCGGTTTGAAGGACGCACTCGACACGCTGTGCGTGCGCGCCGAGGCGGCCGTGCGCGAAGGCATCAATATCATCATCCTGTCCGATCGCCGCGCGGGGGCCGAGAATATTCCGATGCCGTCGCTGCTCGCCTGCGCGGCGGTGCATCACCATCTCATCCGCCAGGGCCTGCGCACCTCGGTCGGGCTTGTGGTCGAGTCGGGCGAGCCGCGCGAGGTCCATCACTTCTGCTGCCTGGCCGGCTATGGCGCGGAGGCGATCAATCCCTATCTCGCCTTCGAGACGCTGCGGGCGATAAAAAATGATCTGCCGCAAAAGCTCGACGAAAAGGAGATCGTCAAGCGCTACATCAAGTCGATCGACAAGGGCATTCTCAAGGTGATGTCCAAGATGGGCATCTCCACTTACCAGTCCTATTGCGGCGCGCA
>VAZL01000215.1 GCA_005883445.1 Alphaproteobacteria bacterium
CGGCCAGGTCGATATCACATCGGGCAAGTACGTGTTTCAGGTCACCGAGGCCTACAAGATCGATGGCGGCAAGCTTGGCCGGCCTCTGAAGGGCGCCATGCTGATCGGGAACGGTCCGACCGACCTCAACCGTATCGGCATGATCGGAAACGACTTCGAACTCGATCCCGGCATTGGCACTTGCGGCAAGAATGGCCAGGGGGTGCCCGTCGGTGTGGGCCAACCTACCCTGCGCATGGACCGCATCACGGTGGGCGGAACCGGATAAGCGAACGCTCGCAGAGTTTATCCCTGCTTGCCGCTTACGCGCTGACCGCCTGCCCGTCGCGGCTGAGTCGCACGGTCAGCTGGCCGTGCCCGTTGCGTATCAGTTCGTCACCTGCGCAAGAACGCGGGCCGCAAACGCGCTGGCGACTGCCGTTGGAGGAGACGCCGTCATCGCTACGTCGGCTTTCATCCGCGAGCCCCTCGCGACTAGAAATACGCGATGCTACGTCCGCAGGCGGCAACCGCGACCCAGATACCGAGCGAAAGGACGCCGGCGACTTTGGCGCGCGCCGGCATCGTTGCGCCCGGTACAAGGCGCTCGACCGTACGCTTGGCCCAGAATTCGTAAATCGCCACATTGATCAGGCCTGCGGCGACGAGAGCGGCTTTCAGCTGGAACGCGGGATTGAGCGCGATATGGCTCGCCTCAGCCGAGAACAGCACGCAGCCGGTGACCGCCATGCCCGCCAGCGCGGCGACAGCGAAGCTGCGCGCCCGCGCGAGCAGGAATGCGGGCGAGGTCGCGGCCAACCCTCCAAGCAAACGAACGTCCATCACCGCTACTGCCCCGGCGAAAAAAGTGAGCGCGACGATGTGCCCGACATTGGCCGCCGGGTAGAGCCATAACGACTGGCGGACGGCCGCCGCAAAACTCGACTGTTCGAGCGCAACAAAAATTTCCGGCGCTGCATCGGTCATCAGCGCATCTCGTAGGTCTTGCCGTTCACCGTGATCCGCTCAGCCCGCATCTCATCCTTTTCAACCGTCGACGGGTAGCCGTAGGCCGAGACGTTCTGGCCGACGGCGACGATCTTTTCCGTGGCTCCGCGACTGCTCATGCGCGACGGAGGGGCGAGCGTCACCGTCCACACCTTGTCATTGCCCCGCACCGTGATCGTGGCGTGCGGGTTCTCGAACTTGGCGGTCACGATCGGACCAGTGACGGTTACCGGTTTGCTCGCATCGTAACTGCCCCACCCGTGATGCCCCAAGGCGGCACTCGTCAACAGTGCGAAAGCGCAAAAGAGGATGACGCATCTCATCATAGGAGCCTCCAAAGAAACCTGGCATTACCAACCCAAGCGCGTCATTGTGCCGAGTTTGAGCGGCAAATGCTGTGGCGCGGTCATCAACTTTTTGAAATCGGCTATCTCACAACCCCGGAAACACAGCATGGTTTATGTAACGGCCGGGTAATGCGGTTCTTGAGATAACAGACCGCCGAAGGTCCGACATAGCCGGGCCGCACATAGGTCCAGGCGCGACAGTCTTCCTCGGCCTCACAGGCCGCCGCACAGCTTTTGCCACTCGAGTCGGCCGGTAGTTCAAACTGCCGGTAGTCGCCGCCATTCCGGTCCACGCCGAACTCATTCGGCCCGCCCTTCGGCTCGATGACGCCCGTTCCGCGCACGCCGGACACGCAGCAGGGCGCTGCGAACCGTGGCGCGACTCTTGATTTTAGCCAGCAAACCGCGTTGGCGCTTTCGGTCAGGGGATAGGAGAAGGCCCAGGCGCGACAGCGTGGATCCCGCTCACAGCGAGCGGCGCATTGGGCCGGATCGCCCGATCGCATGGGAAAGCTGGCATAGTCCCCGCCGGCCCGGTCGAAGCCGACCTGAGCCTGGGCAGTTGCCCCGAACACGGCGAGCGCGATCAGCAGGCCAAAACCCAGCTCAAGCCAATCCCGCCTCATACCCGCCCTCGCGCGCCGCTAGGCCGTCCGATCCATGTTAGAGAAGCACGTGGGCTCAGGCGAGTGCCATGTGTGCAACCGGCATGCTCTGCCCGAAAACAATGCCGAGGCTCGGTCCCGGCTCCATCGCGGGATTCCATCATGCAATACGGCGAATTTGGCTTTCTGAATTTTGGCCTCGTGCTGCTGGCCGCCGCCGTCCTCAGCGTACCGATCGCGCGCCGGCTCGGCCTGTCCGCGATCGTCGCCTATCTCGTTGCCGGCATCATCATCGGCCCGTATGGGCTTGCGGCGTTTGGCACGCCAGAGAGCATCATTCCGGTTTCCGAGCTGGGCGTCGTGATGTTGCTATTCCTGATCGGGCTCGAACTCGAACTCGGCCGGCTCTTGGCCATGCGGCGCGCCATATTCGGCCTCGGTGCCGCCCAATTGGCGCTCACCGCGCTCGCCATCGGCGCGCTCGGCTATGGGGCAGGGCTAGTCGACTGGCGTGGCGCCGTAATCGCCGGACTCGCGTTGGCGATGTCGGCGACCGCCATCGCACTGCAAATCCTGGAAGAACGCGGCCAACTCCAGCAAGAGTACGGCCAGCGCGCCTTTGCTATTCTGTTGTTCCAGGACATGGCGGTCGTGCCCCTGCTGGCGGTCCTGCCGTTGCTCGCGCCTGGAGGCGACAACGCCCATACCGGCCTGGCGGATGGGGCGCGCGCAGTCGCTCTCATCGCCGGCGCGATTGCACTGATCGTGGTCGCGGGCCGCTATTTGCTCAATCCGTTCTTCCGACTGCTCGCCCAAACCGGCTCGCGCGAGGTGATGACGGCGGCGGCACTCCTCGTGGTGCTAGGCGCCGCGCTCACCATGCAGAAGGCGGGCATGTCGATGGCGCTCGGGGCCTTTCTCGCGGGTGTGCTGCTCGCCGAATCGAACTACCGACACGAGCTCGCAGCCGACATCGAGCCATTCCGCGGTCTCCTGCTGGCCCTGTTTTTCATGGGCATCGGCATGAGCATCGACATGACCATCGTGCGCGCCAATCTTTGGCTGATCTTCCTTGCAGCGATCACTATCACCTTACTCAAGGCGGCGATCGTTTGGCTGTTGTTCCGCGCGACTTGCCTGCATCGCGGCGATGCACTCCGCGCCGGATCGGTTCTCACCGGCGCCGGCGAATTCGCGTTCGTGCTCATTCCACTCGGCAGCACGCTCGGCGTGCTCGATGCGCGCCAAGCCAGCATCCTCACCGCCATTGCCGCCATCACCATGCTGCTCGGTCCACCGGTGGCCACGCTCACCGATCGGCTGGTGCGCCGGCTTGCGGAGGCAGAACTTCGTGAGCCCGAGGACTTCTCCGATGCGAGTGGTTCGGTGCTGGTTATCGGTTTTGGTCGGTTCGGGCAGATCGTATCCCAATGCCTGCTTGCCGAAGGCATCGATGTCACGACCATCGACAACGACCCAGAAATGATGGAGAGCGCGGCAGGTTTTGGCTTCAAGGTCTATTACGGCGATGGCACCCGCCTCGACGTCTTACGCGCGGCAGGCGCTCGCGAGGCAAGGGTGATCGCGGTGTGCATCGATGACCGCGAGGCCGCGAGCCGTATCGTCGATCTCGTTCAGTCCGAGTTTTCCGGCGCAAAGCTTTACGTGCGCTCTTTCGATCGTCGGCACACCCTGCAACTTCTCGCCAAGGGGGTCGATTTCGAGCTGCGCGAAACCTACGAATCGGCGCTCGTGTTCGGACGTAAGACGCTGGAAGCGCTGGGGCTCGACTCCGAGCGGGCGGCCGCAGTCGAGGAATTCGTCCGCCGCCGCGATCTCGATCGCCTCGTCCTGCAGCAGGCCGAGGGGATATCGGCCGGCACCGACCTGTTGCGCACGCGCATGATACACGTGCCCTTCAGCAAACCGACGCGCGGTGTCAGGCCGCTCAATCCGGAGGCCGAAGAGATCATAACCCACCCGCCGGCCGCAGAATGACTTCAGCGATTTGCGGTTGGAACGTCAAAACGGTGAAGCGCCGAAGATGACAGAGCTAGGCGCGAGGCGACGGCGTATCGCCACGGCGGCGGCTCGGACACAAGCAAGGCATCGTCCCCGATTAATCGAAGACCCTCATCCAGTCGGTGGGCAAGTTATGGGCAGCGTAGAATTTTTCCAGCCGTGCGCGCGTGCTGTTCTCCCCGAACTCTTCGCGTTCGCCCTTGCTGAGACCGAGGAAGCGCACTGCATTTCTGAACATGATCCCCTCAATCTGGGTGTTATTGTATCCCACGGCCTTCAAGAAAAAGGTCATCACGTCCGGGAATGGTTTGGATGAGAGCAGTTTGGGAAAGCGATCCTCCTGCGCAATCATCGACCAGTCGGTGCCATAGAGCAGCCGCTCATCGCTGTTGGGAAAGTGCTCCTTGAAGGCTTTCATGCATCCGACGAGCTTCCTGCTCGGACCAGTCTTGAGGATCTCGCCAAGCGAGCTGATGTCTGCATAGACATATGCCTCGGTCGAACTGGCAATGATTTTTCCTATCGTCCACTCCCAACATTTATCGACGTAGCTTTCGGGGCGGGCATATTGCACGGCTTTGTTGAAGTGTCCGAAATGAGCCAAGTTGATGCGCAGCCGTGGAAACGCATCTTGCTTGAGAACGTTGGCCCAGAATACCGGATCGGCCCGATCCTCGTAATCGCTGTTTGGCCCGAAGCTATGGCTGGTATGGGCCATGATTGGCACATTGTTCGCGCTGCACCACGTGTAAAGTTTTGCGAGAGCCGCATCGAGCTTGCGACCGATCTCCGACCCGAGTCCCATATCGGGGGACCGCAGATACGCCGGCTCGTTAAATCTGTCGTCCGACAGATGTTTGTTGTCTATCGCCCGAAATCCCATCGGCGGGTAGAGCTTAACCCCGACGAATCCGCCGGTCGTCTTGGTCAAGGTGCCGTCCAAGATGCGGGCAACCTCAATGGCGCGGCGCACAACCGCCATCGGGTCCTTATCCGTGGGTTTGCGCTGATGATGGTCGTAGAGAGCCTGTCGCAACGGGTCGAATCCGACGAAGCCATGCACGCGCGGGCCGTCCCGGCGGCAGGCGATCCTGGCCATGACGTCGACCTGCTCTTCGATGCTCAGTTGATCCTCGTCCTCGAGCCATTTGGAGAAATCGACGATCGCGGGCGTCATCAACACGATCCGCGACTTCTGTCCCACCTTGCCATGAAGCTGATCAAGCTCCTCGGCCAGCTCGTAACGATGGCGGGTATACAAGAGCGCCCACCGAATGTAACGGCCGAGCAAATCGTCACGTGAATAGAGTTCATCCGCTATGGCGTCGACCTGGAAAGGCGTCAAACCTCCCAATGCCTCTCTGTCTTCCGCTGTCAGGTCTGGCTTGCCGAATTCCTCGTGTATCTGCTGATACAGAAACAACCTGATTTGCTCGAGCGCGACTTCAAGCGCGATGCCTTCAGTCAGCGACAGCGGGCGATCACTAAAAACATCCCAGCTGAACCAGATGAGCCGAAACGCACTCCGCAAGTGCTGGCGGTCGCGGTCCTGGCGCCAAGCACTCGTCGGCTTTCTCCGTGGATCTCTTTCAAACTCATCGATCGTGTCGATTTCAGTTTGCATGTCAGGGGCTGCGCGCTTCACCTGAACCGCAATCGCGTGCACCAACGCTTCCAGCGCTCCCGGATAGTCCGCGAATCGGGCGACGAGATCGCTCGTCTGCGCCGATCTCGGAACCATGACTTTCCTCGCAAAACCCTCGATCGGCAGATCGGCGGCATTGAAGACGTGACAGTGCGCGTCGATGATGCGGTCGATCCGGGGCGGCGCAGGTTGCGCCAAGCTCGGTGCCGGGAATGCGGCTTTA
This sequence comes from Alphaproteobacteria bacterium, assembly GCA_005883445.1. Lineage (GTDB taxonomy): Bacteria > Pseudomonadota > Alphaproteobacteria > Rhizobiales > Xanthobacteraceae > VAZQ01. The sequence goes on from VAZL01000215.1 coordinate 5,830, forward strand.
CCGGCGGCCAATGCGATACCGCCTGCGACAAATTCACGTCGCCGCATTGTTCACCTCGTGCGAACACTTCCGAAAGCTATCTGGCATGGCCGGATTGTCCAGGTGTAACGAGGCTGCAAACAGCCCGGCAACGAGATCCGATCCGCATACGGGAGGCTCATGCCATCAATACGCATATTCGGTGAAGACCGGCTCGACGCTCCGGTCCCAGGCGCCGTGAAACTTTTCCAAGAGCTCTTCGGCCGGCGTGATACCGCGCGCGACGTATTCCTCGATCGGGCGCAAATAGCGTCTCTCGTCCTGGCCGCCAGCGTCCAACCGCCGACGCCGCGCAAGTCCCTTCTGCGCCAGCGCGATCGTCGTCTTAGCCAGGTGCAGCACGTCGTGCCCCGCGACCCTAGCCGCGAAGCCTAGCTTCGGCACATCGTCGCGCAATTTCTGGCGCTCCTCGGCAGTCCAATTCTTGACGAGATCCCAGGCAGCCTCGAGGGAGTCGTCATCGTAGAGAATCCCGGCCCAGTAGGCCGGCAGAGCCGGCAATCTGCGCCACGGACCACCGTCCGCGCCACGCATTTCGAGATAGCGCTTGAGCCGCACTTCCGGGAAGATCGTGGAGATGTGGTTCGCCCAGTCGGAGATCGTGGCGCGCTCGCCCGGCAAGGCCGGGAGTTTTCCCTGCATCAAGTCGCGGAACGATTGGCCAGCCACGTCGATATAGTGCTGGCCGCGCTTGACGAAATACATGGGCACGGCGAGGGCGTAGTCGACGTAACGCTCGAAACCCATACCAGGCTCGAACGCCCACGGCAGCATGCCGCAGCGGTCGGGATCCGTATCGCGCCAGATCTCGGAGCGAAACGAGAGAAAGCCATTGGGCTTACCCTCGGTGAAGGGCGAATTGGCGAACATCGCAGTCGCGACCGGCTGCAGCGCAAGCGACACCCGCAGCTTCTTCACCATGTCGGCTTCGGAGGAATAGTCGAGGTTGGTCTGCACCGTACAGGTGCGGTACATCATATCGAGGCCGTGTTTTCCCACTTTCGGCATGTAGGCCGTCATGATGCGGTAGCGGCCCTTGGGCATCATCGGAATCTGGGACCGGCTCCAGTTCGGCGTCATGCCGAGCCCGAGAAAGCCGATGCCGAGCGGTCGCGCGATTTCCTTGACCTGCGCGAGATGCGCCATGAGCTCGGAGCAGGTCTGATGCACCGTCTCGACGGGAGCGCCCGAAAGCTCGAACTGGCCGCCTGGTTCGAGCGAAATCGCGCCGCCACCGGTCACGTCGAACAGGCCGATGATGTTGCCGTCCTCGATGATCGGTTCCCAACCGAGCAGATGCTGCATGCCTTCGAGCAACGCACGGATGCTGCGGCGGCCTTGATAGGGGACCGGGTTGTGGCCCTCGACGGTAAACACGAACTTCTCGTGCTCGGTACCGAGGCGGAACCGAGATCTGGGCTTGCTGCCTGCTTCAAACCACGCGACGAGTTCCTCGCGCGTTTCGATCGGCGTCATGTCGACTTGGTCGCGAGCCATACACCGGTTCCGACGGAAAGGGCCGCGACCTTACACGGCGCCTGCAAGGGAGGGCAATTGGTGTCACGCCTCGTAATACGCGCGTTGTCGCGCCAAAAATCAGCATCGGCAGGGGATCGCGCCCATGCAAGAATTCGTCGAGCTTGCAGGCTTCAGGCTGCCGCGCGCCGACCTGCAAAGCGGCCGTAGAAGGTGTCCCCCTTTTCTGCCATGTCGATCAGGAGCTTTGCGGGGACAAAACGCGCGCCATGCGACCTCTCCAGCCCTTTGCAGAGTTCGACGAACGACTTGGTTCCCATCATGTCGATAAAGGAGAGCGTACCGCCGGTGAACGGCGCGAAGCCAAAGCCAAGGATCGAGCCTACGTCGGCCTCGCGTACATCCGTGATCACCCCCTCCTCCACGCAGCGGGCAGTTTCAAGCGCCTGAATGGCAAGAAGGCGCTGCTTGAGCTCCTTGGTGTCTATCAGGGCGGGATCGAGCTTGCTCGGCTGCAGGTCAGCGAGACCCGGCCATAGCTTCTTCGGACCGTTTCTTGGATAGTCGTAAAAACCCTTGCCGTTCTTGCGCCCGAGGCGGCCGCGCTTCTCCACCATCTCTTCCAGCAGCGCCTTCTGCCGCGAATCGATGGCGTTAGGACCAAGATCGGCCTCGGTTGCTTTCAAAATCTTCCATACAAGATCGACCGCAACCTCGTCGTTGAGCGAGAGCGGCCCGACCGGCATTCCGGCCATGCGTCCAAGATTCTCGATCATCGCCGCTGGGACCCCTTCGGCGAGCATTAGATGGCCCTCGCGGATATAGGTGCCGACTACGCGGGAGGTATAGAAGCCGCGTGCGTCGTTGACGACAATGGGCGTCTTGCGGATCACACGCACGTAGTCGAGCGCGGCCGCGAGTGTCATTTCGCCCGTTTTTTTGCCGAGGATGATCTCGACCAGCATCATGCGCTCCACTGGCGAAAAGAAATGGATGCCGATGAAATGTCCTGGCCGTTTCGACATCTCCGCGAGCGAGCTGATCGGCAGAGTCGAGGTGTTGGAGCCGAAGATTGCCCCCTCCCCGATCGCAGCTTCCGCCGCGGCGATGGCGCCGGCCTTGACCTTGCGGTCCTCGAACACCGCCTCGACGACGAGGTTGCAGTCCCTGAGCGCGCCGTAGTCCGAGGTCGCCCTTATGCGCGCGAGCAGCGCATCGTGCTCGGCCATGCTCGCGAGCCCCCTGTCGATTTGCTTGGCGATCAATTTCGCCGAATGGGCCTTGCCCTTGTCGGCCGCCTCCTGATCGCGGTCGATCAACACGACGTTGAGCCCCGCCATCGCGGTGACATAGGCGATGCCGGCGCCCATGAACCCGGCACCGATCACACCGATGGTTTTCAAGTTCGTTGGCGGCAAGGTCTTCGGCCGGCGCGCGCCTTTATTGAGCTCCCGCACGGATACGAACAAAGTGCGGATCATGGCCGCCGCTTCCGGCGAGCGCAGGATTTTGGCAAACCAGCGCGATTCCACGCGCAACGCGACATCCATAGGCAGCTGTAGGCCTTCGTAGACGACTTGCATGACGGCGCGCGCACCCGGGTAGTTGTCGTAGGTCTCGCGCCGGTACATCGCGTTGGCGGCGGGGAAAGTCATCATGCCGAGCTTGGAATAAACCGGTCCGCCTGGCAGCCGGAAGCCTTCCATGTCCCACGGCGCCTTGGCCGCTCCGTTGATCCTGATCCATTCCTTGGCGTGCGTCACGACCTCGGCCGCGGGCACGATGGCGTCGATGAGCTTCATGTCCTTGGCGTGCGCGAGGCGAAGTTGATCGCCCTTCAGCAAGAACCGGAGCGCATCGGCCGGCGGCATCATGCGGGCGATGCGTTGCGTTCCCCCGGCGCCGGGAAACAGGCCGATCTTGATTTCCGGCAATCCCACGCGCGTTTTCGCGCTCTCGCCTGCGACCCGATAATGGCACGCCAGGCAAAGCTCGAAACCACCCCCGAGCGCCGTGCCGGTGATCGCCGCCACCCACGGCTTGCCGCATGTCTCGAGGCGCCGATACAGCAGGGACAACTTGCGGCTATCCTCGAAAAGCGCGGTGGCCGCGGCCTCCTCGCCGCGTGCCCTTGCCATCTCGGCGAACGTATGGATGGACGTTTCCAGCATGGTGAGATCTGCGCCGGCACAAAACGCCTCCTTGCCCGAGGTGATGACCGCGCCCCTGATTGCGCGATCCCCGGCAACCGTCTCGACGATATCGGAAAGCTCCTCAATGACGTTGAGATCGATGACATTCATCGAACGGCCAGGCGCGTCCCAAGTGATGAGCGCGATGCCGTTTGCGTCGGTATCGAGCTTGAAATTGACGTAAGTCATGGCATGCCCCGGGCCTCGATCGCCTCATCCACCGCTTCTCGGGTAAGCTTCGCCCGACTTGCGTGAAAAGCGAAAGCCGCTCTCGTCTCTGTCGTAAACGAGATCCACATCGGAATAATGCGCGCGCTCACGCTTTGCGCGCGTGCCGACCTCGAGGTAGACCGCGTCGCGTTGCGACCTATTGACGAGATGATGACCGTTAGCGACCCGAGCCTTGAAACCCGCGGCGTCGCCCGGTTGCAACACGGTCGTTCCACCATCGTCGATCAGCGTGATCTCGCCCTCGAGGACGTAAACGAACTCGTCTTCGGCCTCGTGCCAGTGGCGCAACGCGGAGGCGGCGCCGGGCTTGAGGCGCGTGAGGTTGACCCCGAACTGCGTGAGCCCGACGACATCGCCGAGCGCGGCATTCTCTCGGCCCTCGGTAACGGCGCGCCATGGTTCGGGATAGACGCCTTTGGTGCGCACCATCGCCTTGGCAATGTCTATCTTCGGCACCTTTACTCCTCAATCGCGGATCGGCTCGCCTGACTTACAAAAGTAGCGGCGGCCGGTTTCGTCGCGCTCCATCATGAAATCGACGTCGGGGTAGTGCACGCGCTCGCTTCGAGCACGGGTGCCAACCTCGAGATAGACCGCGTCGCGTTCGCTGCGGTTGACGAGGCAATGTGCGATGCCGCTTCCGGCCTTGAAGCCCGCGGCATCGCCCGGACTTAGTACGGTCTCGCCCTCGTTCTCGCGGAGGATCAACTCGCCTTCAAGCATGTAAATGAACTCGTCCTCATGTTCGTGCCAGTGGCGTAGCGCCGAGGCCGAGCCGGCTTTGATGCGCGTGATGTTCACGCCAAACTGGGTCAAGCCAGCCGCATCGCCGATCCTCTGCTTTTCGCGTCCAGAGATCACGGAAGCGAATTCTTTCGGATAGGACGCGATCTGCTGCGCCGGAATTCCTTCGATCTCGATCTTTGGCATCTGCTCCGCAACCCCCGCTAATGATCGCAACCCACCTGTTCGTTTCGTCCTTCGGCGCGGGCGGAACTAGACCCGCTCGATGATGGTGGCGGTACCCATGCCAGCCCCGATGCACAGCGTCACGAGCGCAGTCGAGAGATCGCGTCGCTCCAATTCATCGATCACGGTACCGAGGATCATGGCACCGGTCGCGCCCAGCGGGTGACCCATAGCGATCGCCCCGCCGTTGACATTGACCTTGGCCGCATCGAGGTCGAAAGCCTGACAATAGCGCAGCACCACCGACGCGAAGGCCTCGTTGACTTCGACGAGATCGATGTCGTCGAGCGACATCTTCGCCCTCGCCAGAACCTTCTTCGTCACGTCGACGGGCCCGGTCAGCATGATTGCGGGCTCCGAGCCGATATTGGCGAACGCCCTGATGCGCATACGCGGCTTCAACCCGGCATTCTCGCCGGCCTGTTTGCTGCCGATCAGCACGGCGGCGGCGCCATCGACAATGCCGGACGAATTGCCGGCATGGTGCACGTGGTTGATCGTCTCGAGTTCGGGATGTGCCTGTACCGCGACCGCATCGAAGCCACCCATCTCGCCGAGCTGCACGAAGGAAGGATTGAGCTGTGCCAAGGATTGCATGGTGGTACCGGGCCGCATGTGCTCGTCCTTGGCGAGGATGGTGAGCCCGTTCACAGCCTTGACTGAAACCACCGAGCGCACGAAACGGCCTTCGTTCCACGCAGTCGCCGCGCGTTTTTGGCTCTCCACGGCGTAGGCATCGACGTCATCGCGGGAGAAACCGTATTTCGTTGCGATGAGGTCGGCCGAAATCCCTTGCGGCATGAAGTAGGATTTGAGCGCGATGGCGGGGTCCATGGGCCAGGCGCCGCCCGCGGCGCCGATGCCGACCCGGCTCATGGATTCGACCCCTCCGCCGATGGTCATATCGTGCTGGCCCGACATGATCTCGGCTGCGGCAAAATTGACCGCGTCGAGTCCCGAGGCACAAAAGCGGTTGATTTGGACACCCGGCACGCCATTGCCATAGCCTGCCGTGAGCGCCGCCACGCGCGCGATATCGCCGCCGGCCTCCCCGACCGGATCGACACAACCAAGCACGACGTCGTCGACGAGCGCCGGGTCGAGCTTGTTGCGCTCTCTTACCGCCGCGAGCGCCTGCGTCGCCAGATTGAGCGCGGTCACCTCATGCAGCGCACCGTCCGCCTTGCCGCGCCCTCGCGGCGTGCGAACATGGTCGTAGATAAAGGCGTCGGGCATAAGTGTCTCCGGAGTGGTCGCGGCATCTCAGAAGCCGGCAGCGAATGGGCGACGCAATGTTTGCGGCCTTTGATGACCCATCATCCATCATCCGAGCTCAGAGACTCCTTGCGATCAAAACCTTCATGATCTCGTTGGTGCCGGCATAGATACGCATCACGCGCGCGTCGCGATACATACGCGAGATCGGAAATTCCTCCATGTAGCCATAGCCGCCGAAGAACTGCAGGCAGCGATCGATGAGCTTTCCCTGCAGGTCGGTGATCCAATACTTGGCCATGGAAGCCGTAACCGTATCGAGCGTGCCGCTAAGATAGCGCTCGATGCAATGGTCGTGAAACACCCGCGCAATTGTCGCCTCCGATTTGCATTCGGCGAGCCCGAACTGGGTATTCTGGAATTCAATTATCTTCTTGCCGAAGGCCTGTCGCTGCTTGACGTACTCGATCGTGAGAGCAAGCGCGCGCTCAATCATGGCCTGGGCATGGACCACGACGATGAGGCGCTCGCGCGGAAGATCGTTCATGAGCTGTGCGAAGCCCTGGCCTTCCTCGCTACCGAGCAAGTTCTCCGCCGGCAGCTTCACGTCATCGAAGAACAGTTCGGAGGTGTCGGCGGAATCAAGCCCAAGCTTTTTGAGCTTGCGGCCGCGGCGAAAGCCGGGCGCATCTTCGGTTTCCACCACCATCAGCGACACGCCCTTGGCGCCCGCGCTCGCATCGGTCTTCGCAACGACGATGATCAGGTTGGCGTGCTGGCCGTTGGTGATGAAGGTCTTCGAGCCGTTGAGCACATAGCCGTTGCCTGACTTCTTCGCCGTCGTGCGCACGCCTTGCAGGTCGGAGCCCGTGCCGGGCTCGCTCATGGCGACCGCGCCCACGAGTTCGCCGGTGACGAGCCCGGGCAGCCAGCGCTTTTTCTGCTCGTCGGTGCCGTAGTGCAGGATATAAGGCGCGACGATGCCGGAGTGCAGCGGCGCACCGAATGAATCGAAACCCGCAAAGCTCAATTCCCGGCCAATCACCGCTTCGTGCGCGAACGTGCCGCCGGCGCCGCCGTATTCTTCAGGGATCGCCGGGCAAAGGAGCCCGGCTGCGCCGGCTTTGTTCCAGACTTCGCGGTCGTACCGGCCCTCCTCGTTCCAGGTATCGAGGTGCGGTACATACTCGGCCGCGATGAAGCGCCGTGCCTGCTCCTCGAGCAGCACGAGATCCTCGGTCATCCAACCCGGACGCGGGACGTTGAGGACGTTCATGCGAAACCTGTTGATCGCACAGCCTACAGGGCACCGCTGCACTATGCGAGAGCAACGAGCGTTGACAAGCGGCTAGCACTTTTTCATAGCCGGCGGGTCGCTGAAAGCCGGTTGGCGAACCATCTCGGCCTCGTACCCCCGCCATGCCGGAAGCAGGCTGGCAGTGCCCGCGAGCTCATTCCCCTCAGGCTGGGCCGCGCTCATCCGCCGTCGACGGCGCGGCCATGGCCGCATCTGCAACCGGCGTTCTCGTTCCGGCATGGGCGCCCAAGCCGCGGCCCGAGACGACAGGACGAATGAGACCTCGCGGCACCGCTAGCGCTGTGCCAGGGCGATGATCTAGCGCTGCCGCGTCCACCGAACCGCGCCATCCGCAGCCCTGCCCAACCTCGAGCTTGCCATGACGCGTCCTGCACAATAAAAAATGTGCGCAGGCGTGGCGTGCACGACGAACATCGGTAGAATGCGCTCGCCTGACCGCTGAGTCCCGAGCCAATTCGCGGGCGTCGTCCGGCGACGCCCTCTCGCCACGATAAGCGCAAGTCGGCTCCGCCGGCTGTTGCCGCGATTTCGTCAGACGGCCATTTGCGGGAATAGCGCCGCGAATTCGGTCGAGACTCTATTAACCCTTCGGGGGGACCGGCGTGAGCCGCCCCGCGAACACCTGAGCCTCGAACCAAGGACCGCACGCTTGCAGATCTACCTTCCGATCGCAGACCTGCCGGTCAACGTGTTCGTCATTCTCGCTATGGGGCTCGCGGTCGGATTCATCTCCGGCATGTTCGGGATCGGCGGCGGATTCCTCATGACGCCGCTGCTGATCTTTCTCGGCATCTCACCCGCAGTCGCGGTGGCAAGCGTCACCGGCCACATCGCCGCCTCCTCGATGTCCGGCGCCGTCAGCTACTGGCGGCGCCGGGCGATCGATCTCGCACTCGCCTTCATGCTGCTCGCGGGCGGCATAGTGGGCACCGCCTTTGGTGTCTGGCTTTTCACCACGCTTCGCACAATCGGCCAACTCGATATCACCATCGGTGTTTCCTACGTGGTTCTGCTCGGGATTGTCGGTGCACTCATGGTGACCGAGAGTGTGCGCGCCATCATCCGGGTGCGGCAGGGCAAGCCAGTCGAGCTGCGTAGGCCCGGCAGCCATACCTGGATCCATGGACTACCGCTCAAGTTGCGCTTCAAACGCTCCCGCATTTATGTCTCCGCGATTCCGGTCTTGGGAATCGGATTCATCATCGGCTTCGTCGGGGCGGTCATGGGCATCGGTGGCGGCTTCCTGTTGGTGCCCATGCTGATCTATGTCCTGCGGGTGCCGACAGCGACGGTGATCGGCACCTCCATGGTGCTTACACTCGTGACGATGGCGTCCGCGACGGTAATGCATGCGGCGGTCAATCACCTTGTCGATGCATTGCTGGCACTGTTTCTGATGGTCGGCGGTGTGATCGGGGCGCAGTTCGGGGCGCGCGCCGGACAGAAGATGAGCGGCGAGCGGCTGCGTCTGCTCCTTGGCCTGCTGGTGCTTGCCGTCGGAATCCGCTTCGCGCTCGATCTCGTGCTGCCGCCGCAGACACTCTATTCCATCCGTACCTTAGACGTCGACACATGACGCGCCCCTCCCCATTTGCCCTTCTTGCTGCGCTCGGCGCGCTCATCGTGTCGGTTACGCCTGCCGCAAGCGAGCGGCTGGTCGCTTCCCTTTCCAATCATCGGGTGATGGTGACGTCGAATTTCACTGGCGAAGAGCTCGTGTTGTTCGGCGGAATCGAGCAGGATGCGACATCGCGGCCGCGACGCGGCGGCTACGACATCGTCGTCACGGTGACCGGGCCGAGCCAGACCGTGGTGACGTTCCGCAAGGCGAGAGCGCTTGGCATCTGGGTCAATACCGACTCGCGCGTGTTCGAGGATGCACCCGCCTATCTCGCTGTACTGTCAAACCGACCCCTCGACGCCATCACCAATGCTGAAACGCTACGCCGCCTGCAGCTTGGTCTTGACAACATTCCCTTGCCGCAGCGGGCCAGCGTCAATATTGCCGATGCCGCCAGCGATAATCCCTTCCGCGTCGCGTTCATCAAGATCAAAAGCGATCAGGGGCTCTACCGCGAGGCGTCCAACGGCGTAACTTTTCTCGCGCCCGCGTTGTTCCGCGCCTCGATACCGTTGCCGGCCGAGGTGCCAGTCGGCACCTATGAGGTTGATGTCAGGCTGTTCGCGGACGGCGCGCAGATCGCACGCACACCCGCTCCGTTCGAGGTCTACAAATCGGGTTTCGAGCAAGTCGTCACGGTCGCCGCGCGGGATCATGGCGTGCTCTACGGCCTCACCACGGCAATGATGGCGATTGCCACCGGCTGGTTCGCATCGGTCGTTTTCAGGCGGGATTGAAGCGCGGCGCGTGTCACGCAGCCGTTGGCAACTGTCATGCCCGTCCAGGGCCCGGTACGATTGCAGTGCCGGCGCCCGGCTCTGGAACTTGCAGCCGCGATCCGAAGCCGAACGCATTGAAGGACGCCTCGCTAATTCGCCGCAAGCGCCTTTTCCACGAAGGTAGTGGTGTAAGTCTTCGATAGATCGACCGTCGCGCCCGCGACCGAAGGATCGAACAGCTTGAGCACCTCATAAGCGGTCTCGACCGCGCCGGGAACGAAACGTCCATCGGGCGAGTACATCGCCTGGCTCGCCACCAAGGCCCTCACATAGACCTCGCGGTTGCCGAGCGCATATTCCTGCGGCACCGCCGTGGCGATGTCCTCGGCCGGGTGGGCCGACATCCATTTCAGGGCGCGCACGAAGGCAGTGACGATGGCTTGCACCGTGCGCGGATTCTTCGCGATGAAATCCGCGGTCGTATAGACGACGCCACCGGGATAAGGCCCACCATAGACCGCCTGCGTGCCCTCGGGCGTGCGTGTGTCTGCCACTACTTTCACCAGACCTTCGCTTTGCATGAGGCTGATCATGGGATCGGAGCTGACGATGGCGTCTATGTCCGCCCGCCGTGCTGCTGCCACTGCAGTCGAGGTTACGCCGGTGCCGACGAACGACGCGTCATCGGCCTTAAGTCCGCTGCGCACCAGCATATAGGCCGCCATGAAATGGGTGCTCGAGCCAGGTGAAGTGACGCCAATGGTCAATCCTTTCAGGCTCTGGGGCCCGCGGTAGGCGATGGATTTCGATGCAATCGTGGCGAGCACGAATCCGGGATAGTGCCCGTATTGCGTGACCGCGACGACCGGCTGGCCTTTGGACTGCATCTGGATGGTGTGATCGAAGGTGCCGACGCCCACCTCGGCACTGCCGCCGACGAGCGACTGCAGGGCGCGGGCGCCGCTTTGCACATCAGCGATCTCGACCTCGAGGCCAGCGTCCCGGAAATAGCCAAGCCGCTCGGTGATGGAGAGCGGCAGATAGAAGATTGCCGATTTGCCGCCGACAGCCAGCCGCACCTTCGGCATTTCCGGTTTGTCCTGTGCGCCGGCAGGGCTCATCAGCGCGACTGCGGCAACCGCGATGAGGGCGGGCAAGGCATGCTTCATCGTCGTTTCCTTGCTGACTCGACGCTGGATGTGATGCCGACGAATCCTGCCGGCCGGACCCGCCAAATGACAGCAGGGCCAGCGAATAACAACGGTGGTCCATCTGTCATTGCGTCGTTTACACCATATCTCAAGGCAATGCGCCCCGAAGATATTCTCTTGCCGACGCCTGCCGGCGTGTACTGCAAAATCGGCGGTTTCCATATCGACCCCACACGGCCCGTGGACAAGGCCATGATCACGCATGGTCATTCCGACCACGCGCGCGCTGGCCACGGCGCGGTCCTCGCCACGCAGGAGACGCTCGACCTGATGCGCCTGCGTTACGGCGAGACCTACGCCCTCTCGACGCAGGCGGTCCGCTACGGCGAGACCGTGACGCTCGGCGGCGCACGGGTGACGTTTTATCCCGCGGGTCACGTGCTCGGTTCGGCGCAGATCGCCATCGAGGCAAACGGCCTGCGAATCGCGGCCTCGGGCGACTACAAGACCGTCGTGGATCCGACCTGCGTCGCGTTCGAACTGGTCCCTTGCAACGTATTCATCACCGAGGCCAC
>VAZL01000100.1:0-14166 GCA_005883445.1 Alphaproteobacteria bacterium
ACCGCTCGCAGTCGCGACGATGATCGGGAAGAAGCAGACTAGGAATACGATGACGATCTTCGGCAGCGTTCCAAATCCAATCCACAGGGCAAGCAAGGGCGCGATCGCGACCTTCGGCATCGACTGCAATGCCAGTAGGATGGGATAGATCGTATTCTGGAGAAGCGGCGAGTAGACGACGGCGACAGCCAAGGGAATGCTGATTGCGATGGCGAGTACAAAACCCACCAGAGTCTCGTAGAGGGTAACCATCGAATGCCCGACCAATTCGGACCGCCATTCCACCATCGATTGTCCGATCAGGCTTGGAGATGGCAGCAGCCAGGCCGGAACTTGGAACTGGCGAACCAGAAGTTCCCACACAACAGTCAGCGCGATCAGCGTCATGGTGGCGCCCAAGGCCGCTTTGAACGTGGAATCGGCAGCCTCGAGCGATTCGTCCTCTTGAGGCAGGGTGGCAGCGTTCGATTCGGCGGTCATGACCGGCTTGCTCCTGGACCGTGATAAATCACTTCTCGGATCTCGCCCGAGTACGACTTAAATTTTTGTGTGAATTCCATGTCGATGGTCCGTGGCCGTGCAAGGTCGATGTCTACGACCCGAGCAATGCGGCCGGGCCGCGGCGTCATGGCCACGACGCGATCGGCGAGCAGTATGGCCTCGGTGATATTGTGCGTCACAAAGATCACGGTTTTCTTGTCCGTGTCCCAGATCCGCATCAGCTCGAACCCCAGCTCTTCGCGAGTCATGGCATCGAGCGCCGCGAAGGGCTCATCCATCAACAGAACCGATGGATTGTGTATCAGCGCGCGGCAGAGCGACACCCGCTGCTGCATGCCGCCGGACAACTCACGCGGAAAGCGTTTCTCGAAGCCGCCAAGACCGACAAGGTTGATCAGGTCCATGGCGCGCTTGCGAGATTTGACTTTGTCGAGCCCCAGGATTTCGGTGGGCAACAGGACGTTGTCGAGCACGGTGCGCCACTCCAGGAGCACGGCGTCTTGAAACACGATGCCGACGTCGCGGGTGGGGCGCAGGAGCGGCACACCGTCAAATAGCAACGTGCCGCGTGACGGCTTGATGAGAGCGCCGATCAGCTTGAGCAACGTCGACTTCCCGCATCCGGATGGGCCGACGAGGGTGACGAATTCGTTTTGTTTGATCGAGAGACTGACCTCTTTGAGGGCCGTTACCCGCCCGTGGCTCGAGGCGTAGGTTTTGTGGAGACCCTCGATGTGGATCTTGCTCATTGCGATGCTACGCGTCTCGATGTGGCCAACGGTCGAAACGCGCGGAGCAGGGGGCGCCGCCCGTGCGCGTAGTTCACGCCGTCAAGGCCGAGAAACGGCAGGCGCTGCTCAACCTGATCAGCCCTAGTGCGAGTCGACCCGGTCAGTTCACGAAGCCCGGCGCGTAGATGTCCTCCGGTGTAACCGCAAATTTCAGAGTGTACGCGCCGCTTACGATTTCGATTGCCTTCTTCACCCGGCCGGCATCCAGGACGCCTAGCGGCTGTCCCGTCAGGGTGCCGACGATCTTCGTCTCGCCTGCCGCGACATCTGCGTCAACTTCGCGATGATGCTTGTTCATGATTGCGCCGGCCTCCTGCGGATTGGCGATGGCGTCCTTGAGTCCTTGCATTGTCGCGGTGACAAACCGCCGCACAAGGTCCGGGTTCGATTTGATAATGCCGTCGCTCGCAATGATGCCGTTGCCGTAGAGATCAAGGCCAGCGTCCGCGTAGGAGAGTGCGAGAACCTGTTTAGGCGCGGCGCTCTTTGCCAAAAGCGGCTCGCCCACCGTGAACTGACCGATGCCGTCGGCACGGCCGGTCGTCAGCATTCCCGGTAGCGTATCGGCTGCCGCGACGAGCCAAGTAACCTTGCTCGCATCGATGTTCGCGGCCTTCGCGTATGCGTCAAACAACTTCGGAACGGCACTGAATGCGGTGTCGGCAAGCTTCTTTCCTTCGAGGTCTTTCGGCTTCGCAATCCCCGATTCTTTGAGCACGTAGATCGCGTGCGGCGGCTTGGCATAGACAATGGCGACCAGCTTGGTCGGGATCTGGTCGTTCCCGCGGCCAAGAATAACGGCCGCGGTGTCGGCGAAGCCGATTTGCGCGGTGCCGGCCGCAACCTGCTTTACCGCATCCGCTGATCCTTGCCCGCGCACAATTTGGACGTCGAGATTCTGCCGGGCATAGTAGCCCTTTTCGAGCGCAACGAAATAATAGGCATGTCGTCCATTGTAGCCGAAATCAGTGACGAAGGTCACCTTGTCTGCGGCCTCGGCGTTTCGCTGTCCGAGGGCGCACACGCAGATCGCGGCGAACATCAGCGAAACGCAAAGCTTCCCGCTGCCATGCATTGTCTTCGTCTCCCATTTTTCCCGCCCGGCGTGCCTGATTGGGTAATCTTTTGCGATTGCCCCCGCTTGCATTCGTGCAGGATCGTTCGATCGATTCATGCCGCGGCTACGGCTATTGAATTGAGCCAATTTTAGTATACAAAATTCCGCTCGTTGACAAGAAGAGCGGGATTTTAGGGAGCATCTAGGTGGGCGCGAGGTGCATTATGTCGCACGAAGCGAGTGACGATTTTGCCCCTGATCGCGATCGCGTCGCTGATGCGGACCCTGCGGTGCCGATAATCGACATTGCGCCATTCGTGCATGGTCACCCCGCTGCACGCGAAATGGTCATCGCCGCGGTGAAGCGCGCTTGTGAGCAGGTCGGGTTCCGCTAGGCCTGCTGCGATATTCCGTGGAGGTGAAATTGGTCCCGAAGCAGATGAAGGCGGTAATTTTTGAGCAATATGGCGACGCCGACGTTCTCAAATATACCGACTTCCGGGTGCCGACGCCCGAACGGGGTGAAGCGCTGGTCAAAGTCCATGCTGTCAGTCTCAACGGCTACGACCTGATGGCGCGCGCGGGGCGCTACAAGCCGAACAAGGGGAAGTTTCCGCATATTCTCGGAGGCGATTTTGGCGGCGAGCTCGTTGCGCTCGGGCCGCAGACGGTATGCGATCTGCCGATGGGAACGCGCGTAACGAGTTGGTGGATCCTTCCATGCGGGAGCTGCGAGCAGTGCATGGCCGGCCACCACAACCGTTGTGCAAGCGATTACCGCTATCTCGGCGCGCACGAACACGGGGCTTATGCGCAATACGTCAAGTTGCCCGCCAATCACCTGATCCCGCTTCCCGATACCGTGACGTTCGAGCAGGCGGCAGCTTTTCCTAATGCCTTCGGGACGGCGTGGCATATGCTGATCGATCGCGGCAATGTGCGCGCCGGCGAGACCGTGCTGGTGAATTCCGCGAGTTCGGGCGTGAGCATGGCCGCCATCCAGATCTGCAAGCTCGCGGGGGCTTACGTCTATACGACGTCGAGCACGGACTGGAAGCTCGAGCGCGCCAAGGACCTCGGCGCCGACGAAGTGATCAACTACACGAACGTCGACTTCGTCGACGAAATTCTCAAGCGGACCAAAAAACGCGGTGTCGACCTCGTAGTCGAGCACGTCGGCGGCGATTTCCTGGAAAAATCGATCCGCTGCCTCACGCGCGGCGGCCGGGTCGTGACCGTCGGCGGAACGAAATCCTATGATTGCAAAGTCCCGGTGAATTACATCTTCCATAAGGAGCTGCAAATCATTGGCTCGAACAGCGCCACCAAACATAATCTTGAAGTGATGATGCCGCTTCTGGGCGCAGGTAAGTTGAAGACCGTGATTGATCGAGTATTCCCGCTGCAGGAAGCAGCGGACGCGCATCGCTATCTCGAGTCGGGAAAGCAGTTCGGCAAGGTGGTTTTGCGTGTCAATCATTGATCGGCCGTGCGGGCCGCATGACGCTGAATGCTGATGCAAGCGTCCGGTGACATTGCAATGCTGATTGCGGCCGCCCGAGCGCAGCGCCGCAACGTTCTCTCCGAACCTGAGGCGAAGGCGTTCCTGCGCGCGCAAGGCATTCCCATACCGCCTGGGCGTGCCGACTCCCACGCCGAAGAGGCGTCGGCGCGGTGATGTTTCCGGTTGAGTCTCCCGCCGCCGCGGAAGCGGCCTGTCGGACGATTGCAGCCCGCGTCGCAACCCATCGGCCGGATATCGCGCTCGACGGATTCCTGATTGAGGCCTATCGGCCGGCGCAGCCGGAATGGATCGTTGCGCTCCGCAACGATCCTCACTTCGGGCCCGTGATCATGTTCGGTCTCGGCGGCATCTATGTCGAGACATTACGACAGGTCTCGTTTCGGTTGGCGCCGCTGCGCGACAGAGACATCGAAGCGCTCCTGAGCGAGCGACCGGCCATGCGGCTCTTTTCGGGTGCCCGCCGGCGCGCGCCGCCGGACCGCCGCGCGGTCGTCGGTGTACTGCGCCGCCTCTCCGACCTGTCCCAGCAGCCCTTGATCGTGCGCGACATATCCGAGATCGAGATCAATCCTCTCGCCGCCACCGAGAACGGCGTGCTCGCGCTCGACGCGCTGATCGTCCTCCACTCCTAGGAGAATAACCGATGCGAGATATCACGCCGCTGGTCGCGCCACGCTCAATCGCGGTGATCGGCGCCTCGGCCAACCCCGCGAAATCCGGCGGTGTCCTGTTCGACAATCTCGTCAAGGGCAATTTCAGGGGGCCGCTTTACCCGATCAACCGCACCGCAACGCAGATTATGGGCAAGACTGCCTACCCCACACTCGCCGACGTGCCGGAAAAGGTCGATCTGGTCTATATCGTGCTGCCGCAGCAGCATGTGGAGGACGCGGTCAAGCAGTGCGTCGCTGCCGGTGCGCGGGCGGCCTGCATCATCACTGCGGGCTTTTCGGAAGCGAGTCAAAAAGGCCGCGGCGCCGAGGAGCGTTTGTGCGAGATTGCCCGCGCATCCGGATTGCTTCTCGCCGGCCCCAACACGATCGGCATGGTCAACGCCGAGGTCGGCATGATGGGGAGCTTCGTAAATTTTCCCCGCTGGGAGCCGGGCGGCGTGTCATTTTTCACCCAGACCGGCATCTTCACCGGCGCCGTCATGCTGCACGTCATGAGCGGCGCGAGCCAGCGCCTCCCTGTCGGCAAGAGCATCGATGTCGGCAACAAGGTCGATGTCGACGAGCTCGATTTCCTGCACTTTGTCGCGGCCGATCCGACCACCAAGGTCATCGGCCTCTACATCGAGAGCATCCGCAATCCGCGCGCCTTCTTCGAGCAAGCATGCGAGGTACGTAAATCGAAGCCGATCGTCGTGCTCAAGCCCGGTCGCACCAAGGACGGTGCGAAGGCGTCCGCTTCGCATACCGGGTCGCTCGCATCCGACAACGACATCCTCGACGGCGCGCTGCGGCAATACGGCATCGCGCGCGCCGAGGATGAAGACGACTTCCTCAACGCGCTGCGCGCGCTGGTGATGTTGCCGCGGCCGCGCGGCAAGCGTGTGGGAATTGCGACAACGAGCGGCGCGCTCGGCGTGATCGCCACCGATCTGCTCGTCGAGAGCGGCCTAGAACTCGCGGCGTTCGAGCCCGCGACCCTTGCCGCCATGCGTGCCATCCTTCCGGACTGGCTGGAACCGGCCAATCCCTTCGATTTTTGGATCGGCATCGACATCAAGGGGCCGCGTGAAGCGCACGAAGTCGGGCTCACCGCGCTGTTTGCCGATCCGAATGTCGACCTGGTCCTGTGCACCCTGCTCGCGCCGGGCAACGCCGATTTCCCCGAATTCGGCGACTTGGTACGGCGCCTGCGGCGGACCTACGACAAACCAGTCGCCCTCGTGATCTATGGCGGGGAGGCGGAGCAGCGCTGGACCGCGGCGCTAGAAGGCGCGGGCGTGCCAATCTTCAAGACGACACGCGCGGGCGCACGGGCCTTGTCGCTCATGGTTGAAGCGACGATGTAGCGTTAGCCCATGTCTCACCGGCGCATGAGTGCAAGCGTAGTCCGCGCATAAATTTTGGCACAGTCGACGACGTCCTGCTCGTTCACGTAGTCGTCGATGCCGGCTGACAGCGTCGGTTGCGGACCATAACAGACAGCGGGCACGTCGAGGTCACGCCAACGGCGGGCATCGCTGCCGGGCAGGCGCACCACGAAGGATGGGGCGGCGCCGCGCACCGTCGTCGCGGCCGACGCCAGCTCGACCACCAAACGGTTGTCGAGCGCGGTCCAATTGGCATCCAAGGCCTTGATGACGGCAATGCTGATGTCTTCGCCGTCCGTCTGCTCGCGGATCATCGTCTCTGTGCCCGCGCCGACGTCGCCACCTGGCTGCGAACCGTGCCGGCGAGGAGCGTTCCCGCATTCAGCGACAGCCGCAGTCCCAGATTTCCCTCGCCGCCGCTCACCCCCGCAAGCTCGCGTGGCAAGCTCGCGTACATCTCGTTCATTGCGTCGATGCGCGCTAAGAACGCGGCGAGCTTCATGACCGCGGTTTCTCCGCGCAACGCTCGCGATGCGTGCCCGCCCGCAGAGTGTGCCTCGACGTCGAGCCAGAGCAAGCCCTTCTCGGCGACGGCAAGGTGCATGAATCCCGGGCCTTCGCCGCTGATGAGAAAATCGCCGGCGACGTCTGGTCGCTCGCGCAGGAGGAAGACAGTGCCGCGCTCTCCGAACATGACCTCATCGGAGACGGCGGTCATCGTCAAACGTCCTTTCCACGCATTGCTGTGCCGTTTGAGAATAGTGGTCGCGAGGCACATGGCGGCAAGCGCGCCTTTCATGTTGCCCATGCCTAGTCCGTAGAGGCGGCCGTCACGGCGCGACAGGCGCGCGATCGGAACCGTCCACGCTGCGTCGTCGCCCGCTTCCATGGTGTCCATGTGCGCGTTGAAGACGACATGGCGTCCGCCGGCGCCGCCCTCGATGCGACCGATGATGTTGGGAGCTTCATCGTCGGCCGTGATCGTCTCGGTCGCGACGCCGTGACCCGACAGGTAAGCGCGCACGACCTCTGCTGCCTCGGCGGTGCGGCCCGGCGGATTGACGCTCGCTGCAGCGACGAGCCGACCGCACAGCCCGATCAATTCCTCGCGCGCCGCATCGATGTCGCGACAAACGGTCTCGGCCAAGCTGTCGCTCATCGTATGCTCCGCTCGGCGGCGATGACTTCATGAGGTCGACGGCCGACGATGGCGCGGTAGACCTCCGGATCCGTGGCACCTTCGGTGCCGAACACGAGGACACGACTGTCGGGGCGCAGATCGAGCCGCGCACGCGCATCGGCGTCGGGGCTCGCCAAAATGAAGCCGGCGAGTCCGGCCACGCCCGATTCTCCCGCCACAATCGCATCGTCGCCGAAACGGCCATCGGCAAGCAGCCGCATGCAGTCAACCGCAGCCTCGTCGTCGATCGTCATGAAGGCGTCGGCGCCCGTTTCGAGAACCCGCCACGCCAGGGGCGAGACCTCGCCGCAGGCAAGGCCTGCCATGATCGTGTCGAGCGCGCCCTCCGCCGGCGTCGGACGGCCCGCCACCGCGCTGCGATAAAAGCAGTCTGCCTTCTCCGGCTCGACGACCACGAAACAAGGGCGCCGCGTGCCATATCGCTCCCAAAGATACGAACATACGCCGGCCGCCAAGCCTCCAACGCCGCCCTGGACAAAGACGTGGGAAGGTACCGCCGATGTCTGCTCCAGGGCTTCGTCGACCATCAGGCTGTAACCCTGCATCACGTCACGTGGAACGTCCGTGTAACCTTCGTAAGACGTATCGGAGACTACGGTCCAACCCTGCACCGCCGCATCGGCGGCGACGCGCCGAACACCATCGTCATAGGTCCCGGCCACGCGCTTGACCTCGGCGCCATAGGCGGCGATTGCTTGGCAACGGCCTTCGCTGACAGTTTCAGGGATATAGATCACGCATCGGCAGCCGAAGGTGTGAGCGCCCCAGGCGACCGAACGCCCATGATTGCCATCGGTCGCGCAAGTCACCGTGATGTGCGAGGTCAGATCAGCGTAACGCCCCGACGTGAGGTCGAGCGTCGATGCGACGATGTTCTTCTGCTCCCAGATCGTCTTGCGTAGCAGCTTGAATACCGCGTAGGCGCCACCCAGCGCCTTGAAGCTGCCAATGCCGAAGCGCTCCGCTTCGTCCTTGTAGAGAATCGCACCGACGTCGGCACGCGCCGCGAGCTTGGGAAGGGAGCGCAAAGGCGTCGGCTTGTAACCGGGCCATGACATGATCTCGCGCTTGGCTTCGCCGAAGGCCGCAAGACTGAGGATCGCCTCGCGCCCGTCCTTGCCATAGGGCGCCGTGCGCGCCGCCCGCGGATTCGCAAATAGGCGGAATCCCGCGGAGGCCAGCATCCCAGTCCTCACCACCCAGCTGCCAAGCCGTCACGACGGCCATCCGCGCCGCCGCGAAGGAGGCCCGCCTCCCAATCGATCCAGATCGCCTGCGCGGTGCCGAGCGGATTCTCGGCGCGCACGACATGATGGCCAAGCATCGAAAGTCCCGCCACGACGGCTGGAGACACGGTGCTCTCGACCTGGAGGGTATCGCCCAGGGGGAAAATCCGCGGCGCGTCGATCGCTGCCTGAATTCCCATCCCGTAGTCGATGATATTGGTCAGGACCTCGACCTGACCGAAGGGCTGAAACTGCCCGCCGGTCACGCCGAACGGCATCACCGCTTTTCCCTTCCGCGTGACCATGGCGGGAATGATCGTGTTCAACGGCCGCTTGCGTCCGGCAATCGCATTGGGATGTCCGGGCTCGAGCACGAAGCCGGAGGCGCGGTTGTGGAAGATGACCCCGGCCGCGGGGCTGACGATGCCGGTCCCGAAATCATCGAAGATCGAATTGATGAACGCCACCGTGTTGCGATCGGTGTCGACGACGGTGAGAAAAGCCGTGTCGCAGTGTTCCGGAATGGGGAAGGGTGCCAGACCGTCCATGCGCCGCTCCATCGACACACGTCCACGCAGCTCGGCCGAGCGTTCGTCCGACAGCAGGGCCTCGAGCGGGACCTCGCCGGTGCGCGGATCGCCAACGAAGCAATCTCGATCAGCGTAGGCTTGCCGCCCGATCTCGGTCAGCGCATGACAGCGTTCGACCGAAAGCGGCGCCCATGCGGAGGCATCGAAACCTTCGAGCGCCTTCAACATGGCGAGCGGGACGACGCCCTGGCCATTTGGCGGACATTCCCAAACCTCGTAACCGCGGTAGCTGGTTCCGATCGGTGTCACGTATTCCGGCGCATAGGCGGAAAAATCCTCCAGCGTGTGGCAGCCGCCGGCGGCGCGCAGCGCGTCGACCATGTCGCGCGCGATCCAGCCTTCGTAGAAGGCTGTCGGTCCATCGCTGGCGATGCTGCGCAGCGCGGCGGCGAGCGCCGGCTGGCGATGGACATCGCCCGGCCGCGGGGTCGCGCCATTCGGCAAGAAAATGCCGGCCGCAGTTTTGTTCTTGCGCAATTTGTCCGCCTGCCGCGCCCAGTCGCGCGCGACCCGTTCGGTCACCGGATAGCCGTCTTCGGCCGCCGCGATAGCGGGCTGAAGCAAGTGCGCGAGCTTCATCGTTCCGTGATCGTCGATGAGCCGCGCCCATGACGCGACCGCACCCGGCACAGTCACCGCGTCGGCGCTGTCGGACGGGATCCATCTCATTCCTCGGCTCACATACCGATCGAGACTTGCCGCCGCGGGCGCCCAGCCCGAACCGTTGAGCGCGATGATCTCTCCCTCGCCGCGACGCATGTAGAGGACGAAGCAATCGCCGCCAATGCCCGTCTGCGTCGCTTCGACGACGCCAAGCAGCGCGATGGCCGCGACCGCGGCGTCCATCGCATTGCCGCCGCGACGAAGCACGTCGAGCGCGGTCAGCGTTGCCAGCGGGTGCGAGGTTGCCGCCATGACGCGCATAGCGAACGCCTCGGAACGGCCGGGCAGTTCGAAATCGCGGGCGGGGCCACTACAGAACGGCAAGAGACGCGTTCCGCAAATCCGTGATCAGCATCGAGGACGCCGCGTGCGTGATGCACAGCGGCGGTCTCGCATTCTTCACGGCCAGCTGCGGAGTAAGTCCGCAGGCCCAGAACACCGGCAACTCGTCGTCGGCGACCTCCGGGTCGCCGACATCCAAATAGCGCCGGCTCAAATCCACGCCGATGCTCCCGGGGGTGCCGAGATGGACTGGAGCGCCGTGAACGTTCGGGAAACGCGATGTGATCTGAACAGCGCGGATGGCATCGGCTGGCGTGAAGGCCCTCATGGTGACCACCAGCGGGCCCTTGAACGGCCCCGCTGGGACGGTGTCGACATTGGTCACGTACACAGCCGCGACATTGTTGCGCTCGAGGAATTTCAGCCGCACGCCGGCCTCCTGTAGGGCTTCCTCGAACGAAAACGAGCAGCCGAGGGCGAAGGTGACGAGGTCGTCGCGCCAGTACGAGTGGATGTCGGTCACTTCCTCGACGAATGTGCCGTCGCGGAAGATGTGATAGCGCGGAACATCGGTGCGGATATCCAGATCGTCGGACAGCGTCGGCAGGCGGGGGTCGCCGACATCGGAGCGTGCGATCAACGGGCACGGCCTGGGGTTGCGCTGACAATAAAGGAGAAAATCCTCGGCCCATTTGGCAGGAAGAATGCAGATATTGGCCTGTACGAAGCCCGGCGCGATGCCGGCGGTGTAGCCGGTATACGCGCCCCCGCGGATCGCTTGCCGTGACGCGCGCGGATCCGAACGGTCCCAGGACTTGCTCCACAACTCACTGCTTTGCGGTGCTGCACGCGACATGAGATCGACCGGTGATTGCGAGCCGTTCTTGTTTCGACGCTTGCGACGTTTCGGCGGACTGCTCGGGGCGTGATAGTTCTGTATACCAAATCGGACACGCGCTTGTATACTGATGCCGTCGGGGCAGAGAGGTTTCGCATGCATGGGCTCGACAATCGTGCGATCGCCTTCGGGTTATTCACACTTTTCACTTTCCTATTGACCCCTGAATGCGCGAAGGCGCTGGACAACGTCACGCTCATCACCGACTTCGGTTACAACGGCCGCCACGCCTATTTCTTCGTCGCGATCGAGAAAGGCTATTACAAAGACGCCGATCTCGATGTGAAGGTCGTGCGCGGTCAGGGATCGGTCGACGCCATTCGGCAGGTCGGCGCCAACAATGCAATCGTGGGTTTTGCCGACGCCGGCTCGCTCGTGCTGGCGCGCGGCAACGATCAAATTCCGGTCAAGCTGGTTTCGATCGTCTATGCCAAGCCGCCCCAGGCGGTGTTCTGCCGCGAGGATTCAGGCATCAAGCAGCCCAAGGATCTTGAAGGAGCTTCGATTGCCAATCCGGCGGGCGGAGCGACGGTCGACATGTTTCCGGTCTACGCGGGCAGCGACTCCCTGCCGGGATTGCTCGCCGGCAATCGCGTGCCGTGCGTGGGTCAGTTCACGGTCGGCGAGCCGCTTCTGCGCATGCAAGCCGCGCCGGCCAAGCTCGTCCGTTTCGCATTTGCCGATGCGGGTGTGAGTTTCTACGGCAACGGCCTCATTGCGACCGACAGCACCATTGCGACGAAGGCGGACATTGTGCGGCGGTTCGTCGCCGCAACGATTCGCGGCATGAAGGATGCCTTTGCAAATCCGGAGGAGGCGGGTCGCATCATGAACAAATATCATCCGGCGATCGATATCGCCGTTGCCGAGGGAGAAACCAAGGCAGTGGCCGAACTGGCGCAAGTCAAGGGTGGAGAACTCGGGCTGATCGATCCCGCCCGCATCGAAGAAACCATCAACGTCGTCAACAGCGTCTTCAAGCTCAAGGCGCCGGTGGCGGTGAACGACGTCTATGCGCCAGGATTCGTATCGAAGTGACGTGGTTGCCAGGTTCGCACCGACGCCCAGGAGCTCTTGTGAGCATTGTACGAATAGCGGTCCCGGACTTCCTCTCAAACTCGTAGTTTCGCTGCGACGCTCGTTCGGCCAGTGTCGGTGTACTCATTACAGGTGGGGGGAGGGCGGCGGTTTGTGCTCAATCCTTGCTCGGCGCGATGAAACGCTGTTGCGCCTGGATCATTTCGACATCGAGCGGGCGATCGAACGGCGCCGGAAGTGGTTCGCCCGGACGCCGCGGCCGCCCGATGGCGCGGAACCAATCCTCCAGACCCGCCGGCGCGATGAACCAGAGTAGACGCATCTGGCTCGCGCCGGTGTTCGTCACCTTGTGCTGCACTCCGCGGCCGATCAGGATCATGGTCTCGGGGAGCACGTCATATAGCTTGCCATCAATGTCGGCTTGCCCGGTGCCGCGATAGCAGAACAGCAACTCGTGGCTGCGCTCATGGGCATGACGCCGGATGTGTGCGCCAGGCTCGAGCACCTGCAGGCCGGTCGAGAATGCGTCGTAGGGCGAGTTATAGGGGTTGATCTTGTTGATCACGTAACCGGTCGAAGGGAGCGGCTGCCAGAATGACTCGCCGTCCTCCGGACCCAGCGCGATCACAATTCCTTTGGCGTAATCGCTCACGAGATCCTCCAGTAGCATCGTTGACGAAGAAATGGAGCAACAACAAAGACCTGCGCTGATCGGCGAGCCTGCTCATTGTGTCGTTTGCGCGAGGGGTCTGCCGTCGATCGTGACCTGCGTTAACATCGTGCAGCTCATCCCACGGAGCGTTGATGAAATTGTAGTTGCGCACCGCAAACGCCGGGCCGACGAAGAATTTCTCATATGACGTGGCGCGGCTGGCGTGGTCCGATCCTATGAGATCCCAGGCGAGCTTGAACAGCTTCATTCGATCGGCGGCGGCAAACTCTCCGGCCGTCCAAAAGGTCTCGAACAGGTCGCGCAGCTCGGGATCCTCCACCACGTCGATGCTGGCGGGGAACTGAAACTGCCCGCCGCCCATGAGCTCGCGCATGATGTCGATCAATTGCGAATGGTTCTCCATAGCCCAGTGAATGGCGGCATAGAGGTAACGCCGGTTGAAAATGACAAAGCCATTGTCGAACGGTTGATAGGCCTCGATCTGTCCGTCGATCATGGCATTGTAGCCCGCCTCCATTGCGGCGAGCCGGCCTAGCGTTTCGCGCACCGCGGGAATGTCCCGCGCGCCGGTGAAGCGCGTGATCAGGCTCGCAACGCCGAGCATGAAGCGCAGCTTTGACCCGAACCGTACGTTTGATTGATGATTCGAAATCACGTGCGCTGCGGTTTGGATGTAGATGTTGCGCGAAAGAGCCGGGTTGTCGTGCACGATGACCTTTTCCCACGGCACCTTTGCATCCTTAAACACCAGCATGCAGTCGGACTCATCGAAGCGAGTGGTGAGCGGACGGTCAAAGGGGTTCATGCCTGGGCGGTTGAACGGCTCGCGTGACCAAAGCGTCAGGCCGGGCAGGTTAAGCGGGATCACGCAGGTCACGGATTCCTTGAGCTGATCGGGGGCAAGCGGCATCACATTCCCGACCAGCACCTCGTGCGCATAGACGGCGCCGCTCGCCAGCATTTTCATGCCGTTGAGCGTGACGCCCCTGTCGTCTTCCGCGGTCACCCGCAGCGCGGGCTGTGGCAGCCCCTTGGCTAGGTAGTAATCCTTGTTGCGCGCGCCCTGCGGCGGGACGATCGCATAGGTCGCGAAGAGGTCGTTTCGCCGGACATGCTGGTAAATAGCCAGCAGATTGTTGCGGCTCCCGCCGGGCTCGCTGTCGAACACCTCGGGCTTCAAGGAAAGGCCGGTAAGATTGCCGGCGAAGGCGTCGGGCGTGCGTCCCATCAGGCCGAAACAGAAGTCCGCGATCTTACGGTGGGCACGGTTGCGGCGCCGCAGATCCTCTTGGGACCGCGGCTGTAGGTAGTACATGCTGTAGCGCTCGCCGCCTTCCTCGAACGTCATGAGCTCGCGGACCGCAGGATCCGATTTCATGTCGAACAATGCGGCGTAGGTTCGTGCGGCGTCGGCAAAGGCTGGATGCGTGGTCTGATCCTTGACGCGCTCCTTGCCGACATAGATGACGCGACCGTCGCGGATGCTCTGCAAATATTCCTTTCCGGTCATGAGCATGAGCGTGAACCGCTTTACCAGGATTTCCCGGAAGACTTCCGACTTGGTGTGGATGATAGCGATTCTCTGGGCTGCTCGAAATGGACCTAACGCAGCACCTCAAGACGCGCGCACGCTTGCTGAGCATCAGCAGAAGGCGCTGACGCAGTGGCGACGCAGTCGCG